>JASHWO010000098.1 GCA_030044045.1 Acidimicrobiales bacterium | reverse complement strand
GTGGCGGGGGAGTGGCCGGGCCAGCCGGCGGCGAGCCGACCACTGCAACGGCGTCAGGGCGGGCCGGCGACCCGGTGGCGGGGAACGGCTGGCTGGCCGGCTGGCTGGCGGCCGAGCGGGCGGCTCAGCGGGCGATCGACGAGGTGCTGGCCGACGACGCCGCCCGCCGGGGCGGGGCACTCACCGAGCCGGCCCTGGCCCGGGCCCTCCTGCCGGCCCTCCCGGCGGAGGCCAGCGTGGTGGTGGCGTCGTCGATGCCGGTGCGTGACTTGGAGTGGTTCGCCCCGGCGCTGACCGCCCCGCCCCGGGTGCTGGCCAACCGGGGCGCCAACGGGATCGACGGGGTGGCCTCCACGGCGTTGGGGGCGGCGGCCGCCGCGACCGGCCCGGTGGTGGGGATCCTGGGCGACTTGGCCTTCCTCCACGACGCCTCGGCGCTGGTGCGCCCGGCCGGCCCGCCGCCGGCGGCCACGAGCTGCACCCTGGTGGTGGTGGACAACGGGGGTGGGGGCATCTTCAGCTTCCTGCCCCAGGCCGGGGCGCTCGACCCGTCCCGTTTCGAGCAGCTCTTCGGCACCCCGCAAGCGGCGGACGTGGCCGCCGTGGCCCGGGGCTTCGGGCTGGAGGTCGCCGACGTGGGCACGCCGGACGAGCTGGTGGCGGCGCTGGGGGCGGCCGTCGGCCGGGACGGCCTCTCGGTGGTGCGGGCCCGAGTGCCGGACCGGACGGCCAACGCCGCGCTGCACGAGCGGATCCAAGCGGCGGTGGCCGCCGCCGCGGGGTCAGCCCTGGCCACACGCTGACGGCGTCCCGACCGGACGGCGGTGGGCTGCCGGCGTCCCCGGACGCGCGGGCGCGACTGGGGCGGTCGGCTGGGGCCGCTGCGACCAGGAGAGAGGATCCGAGCGCCCGGGCTATCGAGCGGCCACCTCGCGCAGCCGGTCGATCGTCCGCTCGGGCACGGCGGCGGCGCCGGTGGCCGCTGCTTCCAACAGGCTCACGACAGCGCGCAGGGCCCGGAGGAGCTCGTCCTGCTCCGCACGGGCGGCCAGGGTCTCCCCGTAGCGGGCCAGGAGGTCGGGCGGCAGCCGGTCGACTGTCCGGCCATGCCAGGCACCGAGCCCGTGCCCGAGACAGGCCAGGGCGAGCGCGTGGTGCCGGGTCTCGGCGAGCCAGTGCTCGGCCTGCCAGCACTGGCCGCGTTCGGTCGCGATGCGGGCCCGCAACGCGTGGTGGACGGCCCGGCCGAAGAGGTCACGGGCATCGGGCGGTCCCATCCAGGCCTTCTCGACGGCCCGGCCGAACAGGAGGCGGAAGTGCGGACCCGTGGCGCCGAACTCCGCTTCGGGGCCGAACGAGAGGTCGACCTGGAGGTTCCCCGGGAGCAGGAAAACGCGGTAGACGGTGCGGCCGACGGGCAGGTCGAAGAGCACGGTGCCTCCGAGCTCGGCGCACACCGCCTCCGTCCAGTCGCCGAGCACCTCCCCCACCGTCACGTCGCGGCGGACGCCGAAGGTGAGGTCGATGTCGGAGAAGCGGTCCGCATCGCCCCCGGCCCCCGAGCCGACGACGGCGCCGGCGACGACGCGCCGGTCGGCGTGAGCCCGATCGAGGAGGGCGACCTGCACCCGTTCACGATCCTCAGGGCTGAAGAACACCGCTGATCCCTCTGCTGCCGGAAGCCGGCGAGGGCACCGCCGGCGAGGCGGTCGTCGGCGGACCGGCTGCCATCGCCGGACTGTAGGGCGGGTACCGGCGTCCACGCGGGGTGACCTCGGGCGCTGCTTCGTTGCCCCACACCCGCCACCCGGGCTTGGGGTAGCGGGCGAACAACTCGAGGAAGGGGCCGGGCGAGCACGCCTCGACGACCGGGTAGAGCTCGTCGGGCTTCCGTGAGTGCTCACGCTTCCGGGTCTCGATCATGTTCACCTGCCGGCGACCGGCGGCGAGGGTGCGGAGCCTGCCCCGGGTCCCGAAGAGGACGGGCTCCGTGACGTTCCTGAAGTAGAAGCCGACGCCTCGGCCGTCGGGCTTGCCGTCCTTGCGGCGCTTGGCCCACACGAGCATGGCCTTGTAGGTGAACCCCCAGGCCTCGAGCACCGCCAGGCCCTCGGCCAGCAGTGCGTTGGGCACCCACAGGTAGCAGTGGGACTGTGTGGCCATCAGGCCGGCCACGGGCATCGAGGCGATCTCCTCGACGGTCAGCGTGTCGTAGCGGGACAGGCGCCGGTGCTCGGGCGCCACCTTCCCGGTGCGGTTCCGGAAGCGCCAGGGCGGGTCGGCCAGCACCGTGCCGAACGGGTCGCCCCCCAAGCTGCCGAGGTCCAGTCCCTCGAAGTCCACCACGCTCCCTCTCGTGCCTCGCCCGACGACCGGCCACTCGACCGGCGCGGATCCCGGGATCCTCTCTACCGCAGCGGTGCCACCGGCCTGGGGGATGGTCGGTCGGGTGTGGCCAAGCGGGAGACGGTCGGTGGCGTGCCGCTGGGCGGGGGATGGTCGGTCGGGGTCAGCGGTAGGCGGCAGCCGGCACCCAGCTCCCGTGGAAGCCGAAGGGCACCCGGCAGGGGAGGTGGACCACCGCTTCCGGCGCCCGGCGGTCGAACGACGAGGCGTCGAGCACCACCACGTCGCTGGCGTCGCGGGCGGCGTCGTAGACCACCGAGAGGACCCAGCCCTCGTCGTCGGCCCGGCCGTCGGGGTCGCGCACGAACACCGGCTCGCCCGGCGACATCCCCGGCCCCGGGCACCAGCGCGCCGCCAGGTCGCGCCGGAGGTCGTAGCGCACGAGCGCCTCGAAGGTGTCGGCGCCACCCGAGCCACCCGGGCCGCCCTCCCGCCCGGTCTCGACGCAGTAGGCGTACCGGTAGGCGCGGCCGGCCAGGGTGTCGTCGACCCGGGGGAGCTCCACCGTGCGGTCGTCCAGCGGGGTGGCGTCGAGGGTGCCGGCCACCGGGTCCACCCGCCAGCGCTCCAGGGTGGCCAGGCCGGAACCGATCAGCCCGCCGTCCCCGGTATCGAACATGCGGTCGTAGCGGCAGACGTCGAGCACCACCGCCGGGCCGTCGTCGAAGGCGTTCACGACGTGGAACACGTAGCAGGGATCGGTGCTGACCCAGCGCACTGCCGTGCCCACGTCGCCGCGCTCGAGCACGCCCACCCTGGCCCCCGCCTCCGGCTGCCAGGAGAACGGCAGGGCCGCGCCGCGGGCCGCGGCGTCCGGGTCGAAGGCCACCGGCAGGTCGAGGAAGGCCACCCGGGTGGCGGTCACGCCGACGTCGTGCTGCATGGTGGCCTGCGGCAGGTCGACCTCGGTGGTGTGCACCAGCGTGCCGGTGGCGTCGAGCTCGTGGTACCGCAGGTAGGGCGGGCCGAACACGTCGTAGCCGAAGAAGGCCATGCCGCCGGTGTCCGGGTCGACGTGGGGGTGGGCGGTCATCGGGGAGGCCAGGGCCCCGTCGAAGTCCTCCACGGCCAACGTGGACAGGTCGCCGACGGCCAGCCGGTGGGGGAAGCCACTCTCCACCAGGGCCAGCAGCCGGCCGCCGTGCCACAGCACGTGGGTGTTGGCCGGGCCGTCGACGGGCTCGGCCGGGCCCCGGGGCGGGCGGCTGCCGGTCTCGGCGGCCAGCTTCCGGGTGCGGACCCACCGGTTGCGGTAGGCGACGGCTCGCCCGTCCCGCAGCTCGACGGCGTGGACCATGCCGTCGCCGCCGAACCAGTGGTAGCGGTCGGGGTCGGGGGCCACTGCCGGGTTCGGGCCGTTTCGCAGGAGCACGCCCTCCAGGGACGGCGGGATGGTGCCCTCCATGGGGAGGACCTCCTCGACGGTGCGCTCCTCGGTCACCGGGGCGAAGTTGCCCTCGAGGTACGGGTGCACGTGCGCACGTTAGATGCCCGGTAGGCCGGCGCAGGGGGAGCCGGGAGACGTCGTGCCGGCGTCGCCGGTGGAGGCACGCCGCCGGGGGTCCGCCGCCGGGGGGCGGGTAGCCGTATGGCAGGCTAGCCCCGTGCCCTCGCTCGCCACGGACCTGGCGTTTCGCGGGCTGGTCCAGCAGGTCACCGATCCGGCCCTGCTGGAGCGGCTCGACACCGCCCCGGTCACCGCCTACATCGGGTTCGACCCCACGGCGCCGAGCCTGCACGTGGGTAGCCTGCTGCAGCTCTGCACCCTGCGCCGGCTCCAGCTCGCCGGCCACCGGCCCATCGCGCTGGCCGGTGGGGGCACCGGCATGATCGGCGACCCGGGCGGCAAGGCTGGGGAGCGGGCGTTGCTCGGCCCTGACGAGCTGGCCGCCAACCTGGAGGGCATCCGCCCCCAGCTCGAGCGGTTCCTCGACTTCGGCGCGGGTGGGCCGGCCGGGGCGACCGGGCCGGCCCTGCTCCTCGACAACGCGGCGTGGCTGGCGCCGTTGCCGGCCGTCGACTTCCTGCGCGACGTGGGCAAGCACTTCACGGTGAACCAGATGGTGGCCAAGGAGTCGGTCAAGGCCCGGTTCGTCCGGCCGGACCAGGGCATCTCCTACACCGAGTTCAGCTACATGCTGCTGCAGGCCTACGACTTCCTCCGCCTCCACCTCGACCACGGCTGCACCCTCCAGGTGGGCGGCAGCGACCAGTGGGGCAACATCACCTTGGGGGTGGAGCTGGTGCGCAAGGTGGCCCGGGCCGAGGTGCACGGCCTCACCACCCCGCTGGTCACCAAGGCCGACGGTACCAAGTTCGGCAAGACCGAGTCGGGCACGGTCTGGCTCGACCCGGCCCGCACCAGCTCCTACGCGCTGTACCAGTACCTGCTGCAGACCGAGGACGCCGTGGTAGGCGCCTACCTGCGCTACTTCACCTTCCTCTCCCACGAGGAGATCGCCTCGCTGGACGAGGACACGGCCGCTCGCCCGGCGCGGCGCAGCGCCCAGCGGGCCCTGGCCGGCGAGGTGGTGGGGCTGGTCCACGGCCCGGCCGAGGCCGAGCGGGCCGAGCGGGCCTCGGCCGCGCTCTTCGGTGAGGAGATCGCCGCCCTTGACGAGCGGACCCTGCTGGAGGTGGTGCACGACGCGCCGTCCAGCGAGGCGCCCCGCCAGGCGCTGGCCGACGGGGGCCTGCCGCTGGTCGACACCCTGGTGGCCGCCGGCCTGGCCGCCTCCCGGGGCGAGGCCCGGCGGACCATCGCCCAGGGCGGGGCCTACGTCAACAACCAGCGGGTGTCGGATGAGGGGCGGGTGCTGGGTCCTGCCGACCTGCTGCACGACCGCTACGTGGTGTTGCGGCGGGGGCGGCGGGACTACCACCTGCTGCGGGTCGGATGAGCAGGTGGGTGGCAGGCAGCTCGGCGGGGGCGGCGGCGGTCGTGGGTGACGGCCGCCGGCTGGGGTCGGATGAGCAGGTGGGCGGGCAGCGGATGAGCAGCCGATGAGCAAGCGGGTGTGGTTCGCCGTGGCGGCGGCCCTGGTGGTGGCCGTGGGGGTGGTGGCCTTCGTGGCCGAGCGGGGTACCGGCGCCGGCGGCACGCCCCGCCAGCAGCTCGCCGCCTGGGTGTCCTCCACCGGCCTGGGCCAGGATCTGGGCGCGCTGCACCAGGACGGGGTGGACGTCGAGCGGGTGCTGGCCGGGCACAAGGCGACAGGGACCCAGGCGCTCCACACCGCGTGCAACGTGCTCAGCATCACAGCGGAGGCGGCCCACAGCAACCTGCCGTCGCCGGACACCGAGGTCACCCAGCTCCTGGCCCGGGCCTACACCCTGGAGTACGAGGCCGGCATCGACTGCTACGACGCCGGGGCCACCGGCACCGCCCTCCTCCGCCGGTCGGCGACCGAGCGGGCCCGGGCCCAGCGGATCATCGACCAGGTGCTGGCCCGGGTGGGGTTGCTCACCGGCCAGACGGTGTCGACCACGACCACCACCCAGCCCACAACAGGCACAGGCCTCTTCGGGTGACCGGGGACCCGCCGGGCGGGGAGGCAGGCACCGCCGGCGCGGGGCAGGGGCCCCGCGCTGCGGAGGAGCCCGGATTGGGGCGCCCGGCCGGGCCAATGGACACCGCGCGGCGGCGCCGGCGGGTGCTCTGGGCCATGCCCACCGGGCTCTACGTGGTGGGCAGCCGGGCCGAGGAGGGGGGCGCCGTGGTGCGCAACCTGATGACGGCCAGCCTGGTGGTGCAGGTAGCCACCGATCCCGTGCTGGTGGCGGTGGCCGTCGACGCCACGGCGGTGACCCGGCGGCTGGTGGTCGCCGGTGGGTGCTTCTCGGTGAGCCTGCTGCACCGGGAGGACCGGGCGGTGGTCCGGCGGTTCGTCAAGCCGGTCCCGGCAGAGGCGGTGGTTACCGACAGTGCCGGCCGGGCCACGGCCATGGCCGGCGAGGAGGTATTCGAGGCGGCCACCGGCGCCCCGCTACTGCGACGGGCACCCGGCTGGGTCGACTGCGCCCTGCGCCACCAGCTCGACCTGGGCAGCCACGTGCTGTGCGTGGGGGAGGTGGTGGCCGCCGGCGGCCCGGACGGGGACCTGCCGCCGGTGCTGCGCATGGAGGACACCCGGATGCACTACGGCGGCTGAGCCGGCGCGGCGGCCCCCGCCCCGGGGGTTACTCCTCGTTGCCGGTGGGGCTACTCGCCGTTGGCGGGGGCGGGGCGGGGCGAGGGCGCAGGTCGACCCGGAGGGTGAGGATGCCGTCCTCCAGCGTGGCCTCGGCGTCGCCGATCATGGCGAAGTCCATGAAGTCCTGCTGTGCCTGCTGGCGGAAGCGCTGGCGCTCTGGTCCTTCGACCGGGGGCAGGCCCCGCTCGCGCACGGCCTGCGCCCGGCTGCGGAACCGGGCCACCATGGCCTGGGGATCGAAGGGCTGGTCCATGGGCTGATCCCTGATCGTAGCGGGGTGCCGCGGCAGGCCGAGGGCCGCTGACGGACTACACTGTCAGGACGACCGAGGACGGCATGTCCGGAGCGGGCGGCGGACGACCGGACCCACGGACCGAGCGGCGCTCGCCGCCGTCCGGTAGTGGTGGGCAGCAAGGGAGTTGTCGTGAAGAAGGGACGCCATCGGCGCTTCGAAGAAGCGCGTAGTCTGAAGCGCTCTGTAGCCACGGCGGGGCAGCGGTGCCCGGAGTGCGGTGCGGAGCCCGAAGACGTGCACGCCTCATGGTGCCTGGCCGAGGAGGACCAGTACGACCGCATCCTCGGTTCGGTGCCGAGGTCGTACGACGACGGGGAGCGCGACCCGCTCGACGACTGACGATGGTCGGGCGCCGTGGCCGGCGCCCTGCCCACCGCCGGCCGGGACCGGTTCAGCGGCGCACGGCCGGATGGGGCAGGGGCACGCCATGGGCCAGGCGTTGGGCCCGGTCGTCCAGGTAGGCGGCGAGGAGGCGATAGGTGCGCTTGCCCACCATGGCCACCAGCTCGGCCTCCATCTCGACGTAGACCGGCCGGGCCCCCACGAAGGCGTGGGGCGCCTCAGTGCACCACCAGGCGAACTCCTGCCCGCCCGCTCCCCAGTGGCGCCGGTCCCACTGGCGGACGGTGGACGTCACGTGCCCGTCGTCGGCTACCTCGTCCTCGCGCCGCAGGGGGAGCTGCCAGCACACTTCGGGCTTCATCTCCAGGGGATGCACCCCGCGGGACAGGGCCACCTGGTGCAGGGCGCAGCCGGGGCCGGTCGGGAACCCGGGGCGGTTCAGGAAGATGCAGGCGCCGTCGACCAGGCGGGTCACCGTCTCGCCGTGCTTGTTCGTCTTGACCACGCCGGACTTGCGGCCCCGGGCCCGGTACTGCCACTGGTCGGCGGTCAGCGTGGCCGCCACCTTCTCCAGCCGCCGGGTGTCCTTGGCGTCGACCATGTGGGCGCCGTAGGAGCAGCAGCCGTGGACCAGTTCGGGCGCCGGCTCGGTCAGCACTCCCTGGCAGCCCTGGCAGCCCTGGCCAAAGACGCAGGTCCAGTTGCTGGTGAGGAAGGTGACGTCGAATACCCAGGTGCGCTCCTCGTCGGGATCCTCGAAGCTCACCCACTCCCGGGCGTCGGCCGGCGACTGGCCCGTTGCCATGGGCGGCACCCTACACCGGCCCCGACGCCCGGCGGCCTTGGTGCCGGCGCCGGACGGTGCCGGCCGTATGATGAGGGCATGGCCCGGATCGTGGAAGAGTTGCAAGTTGCGCCGGTGGTGGCGCTCACCCCGGAGGCCCGCGCCGTGGTGCGCGAGGCCATGGCCCAGGAGCCGGACCCGGAGAACCTGGCCCTGTGGCTCGACGTGCGCGGCGTGCAGGCCGGTGCCTTCGTGTACGACCTCTACTTCCAGGCCCTGGCCGACGCCGGCGAGGACGACGCCGTCGGCACCGACGGGGATCTCTCGGTGGTGGTCCCGGCGGCCGCCGTCGACCGGCTGCGGGGGGCCCGCCTGGAGTGGTCCGACGAGGGTGAGGGTGGCCTGGTGTTGGTCAACCCGAACACCCCCACCCCCGAGGAGGCGGCGCCCGGGGTGCCGCCGGAGGTGCTGGCCGCCGGGATCGCCGGTCCCCTGTCCAGCCGGGTAGCGTCGGTCCTGGACGAGGTGGTCAACCCGTCGATCGCCAGCCACGGCGGCCGGGCCGACCTGGTGGCCTTCGACGAGGAGGGCGGGGTGGCCTACCTGCGGCTCTCCGGCGGGTGCCAGGGCTGTGCCATGTCGCGGATGACCCTGACCCAGGGGATCGAGGTGGCCCTGCGGGACGAGGTGCCCGAGGTCCAGCGGGTGGTCGACGTCACCGACCACGGCGGCGGCGAGAACCCGTACTACTGAGCGGCC
>JASHWO010000097.1 GCA_030044045.1 Acidimicrobiales bacterium | reverse complement strand
CCGCCGGAAGCCCCGCCGGTGGGCCACAGGCCGTCGGCCACCAGGCGGGCCACCACCGCCTCGCGCAGGGCCCGCTCCAGCGCCGCCCGGTGGTCGTGGGTGGTGCGCAGGGCGACCCGCAGGGTGCAGGTCTCGGCCCCGGCGGCCACCACTCCCAACACCTCGGGCGGCTGGGTGGCGGTCGCCGAGAAGGCGGGCTGGGCGGCCACCGAGCGCGCCGCCTCGGCCACCGCCGCCTGGACCTGCTCGAGGGCGACGGCGTCGCCCGGGGCCACGGGCACGTCCACCACCGCCTTGGCCCAGCCCCGGGAGGCGTTGACCAGCTGGCGGATGTCGCCGTTCGGGACGTACCAGACCGACCCGTCGGCCACCCGCAGGCGGGTCACCCGGAGGCTGACGTCCTCCACCACCCCGGTGGCGTTGCCCACGGTGACGGTGTCGCCGATGCTGAACTGGTCCTCCATGGTGAGCAGGATGCCCGCCAGGTAGTCGCGCACGAACACCTGGGCGCCGAAACCCAGGGTGGCGGCGATCACGGTGGCGCTGGCCAGCAGCGGGGTGAGATCCAGCCCCAGCATGCCGAGCACGATGGCCACCGCCACCACGGCCACGAACAGCCGCCAGACGTTGCCCACCAGCGCCACCACCGTGGTGGCCCGGGCCGATCCTCGGCCCTCGGCCCGCCGCTCGTCCCCGACCCGGGCGGTGGCCCGGGCCAGCACCCGGCGCAGGGCCCGGGCGCCGTAGTGGGCCACCAGGGCGGCGGCGACCACCACGAGGAGGATCTCCAGCGGCCGGACCACGAAGTCCACCACCGACTGGGCGGTCGAGGGGTCCAGGCCGGCCTTGGTGAGCAGCGAGTACAGCCAGCCGCCGGCCGAGCCGTCGCCGGAGGCCGCGGCTGGGACGGCCCATGCCGGGGCCGCCGGGATGCCCGCCAGGGTGCCGGTGGACGAAAGAGGCGTTGGGCTCACGCCGGATATTCTGTCTCCCGGTGCGCGCCCGGTGATCACGAGCCACAGATCCCTCTCGCCGCACCGCCGGCTGCTCGGTGTCGACCTGGTGCTGCTCGGCGCGGCGCTGCTGGTGGCCGTGATCGGGGTGGTGATGGTGTACTCGGCCACCCGGGACGTCCAGCTGGCCAGCGGGCTCAGCCCCACCTACTACCTGAAGCGCCAGGCCCTGTGGGCGGTCGTCGGGGTGGTGGCCATGGCGGTGATGGCCGTCGTCGACTACCGGCGCCTGGAGACCATCGGCGTGCTGTTCTACGGCTTCTCGGTGTTCCTCCTGCTGGTGGTGTTGATCCCGCACATCGGCAAGTCGACACAGGGGTCGCAACGCTGGTTCAAGCTCGGACCGCTCGAGCTCCAGCCGTCCGAGGTGGCCGTGCTGGCCCTCATCCTGGCCGTGGCCACCTTCTGTGCCCGGCGCAGCGAGGGGCTGGCCTGGCGCGACGTCATCCGGCTGTTGGTGATGGCCGGCATCCCCATCGCCCTGGTGCTGGTCCAGCCGGACCTGGGGACGGCCATCATCATGTCGATGGTGCTGCTGGTGATGCTGGCCGTGGCCGGCCTGCCGAACCGCATCCTGGTCATGCTGCTGGCCGGCGCGGTGCTGACGGTGCTGGTGGCCCTGGAGGCCGGCCTGCTCCACCACTACCAGGTGACCCGCATCACCAGCTTCCTCCACCAGGACACACGCCACCTCAGCCAGGCCCAGAAAACAGCGATCTACAATCTGCAGCAGTCCAAGACGGCCATCGCCTCGGGCGGGCTCACCGGTACCGGGATCCTGCGCGCCGGCAGCATCAACCTGGGCTACGTCCCCGAGCAGTCGACCGACTTCATCTTCTCGGCGGTGGGGGAGCAGCTCGGGTTCGTGGGGGCGACGGCGGTCCTCGGGTTGCTGGCCCTGATCTGCTGGCGGGTGCTCCGGGCCGGCCAGCTCTCCCGTGACGCCTTCGGCCGGCTGCTGTGCGCCGGGGTGTTCACCTTCCTGGCCTTCAGCACCTTCCAGAACGCCGGCATGGCCATGGGCCTCATGCCCATCACCGGCATTCCGCTGCCCTTCATCAGCTACGGGGGCACCGCGGTGATCGCCTTCTTCATGGGGGTGGGGGTGGCCCTCAGCGTCTACACCCGCCGCGGCTGACGTGCCCGCCGCCGCGCCCGGCCACCCGCCCGCCGCCGCACCGGAGTACCGGGTGATGGAGGTGGTTCGGGTCGACGTGGCCCTCCCGGACCAGTACCCGGTGGTCCACCTGCAGGAGGCGGAGCCGCCGCGGCGGCGGCTGGCCTTCCGGGTGGGGATGCCGGAGGGGGTGGCCCTGGCCCAGGCACTACAGAAGGCGGCCAGCCCCCGCCCGCTCACCCACGACCTGCTGGCCACCGTGATGCAGCGGCTCGGCGCCGACGTGGTGGCGGTGCGGCTGGTGGCCCGCCGGGGGTCCACCTACGCGGCCGAGCTGGACCTCATGACGTCCCGGGGCCGGGAGGTGCTGGACTGTCGCCCCAGCGACGGGATCGCCCTGGCCCTGCGCCAGCCGGTCCCGGCGCCGGTGCTGGCCGACGAGCGGCTGCTCGACGGGTTCGGCGACGTCGAGGCGCCCTGACGGCCGGCGTGGGGCCGGGGCCCCACGCCTCGGAGGAGCCAGGGGTTGGGGCCCCGGGCGGGGAGATAACTCAGGTGGCCACCACGTAGGCGGCGTCACCCGGCTGGCTGACGCCCATGGCCCGCTCGGCCGACGTGACCGTGCCCTCCTCGGAGACCCGCATGAGCAGGGCGACCAGCACGTAGTTGGCCACCAGGGAGGAGCCGCCGTAGGCCACGAACGGCAGGGTGATGCCGGTGAAGGGCAGGATGCGCAGCACCCCGGCCATGATGAAAAAGGCCTGGAAGCCGATGATGGTGGTGAGGCCGGTGGCCACCAGCCGGGAGAAGTCGGACCGGGCGGTCTGGGCGATGCGCAGCCCGGCGCCCACCAGCAGTACGAAGGCGATCACCACCGCCGCGGCGCCGATGAAGCCCATCTCGTCGGCGATGACGGTGAAGATCATGTCGCTGTTGCCGTAGGTGACGTAATAGATGTAATGGTCGAGGCCGAGCCCGGCGCCGCCGATCCCGCCGTGGGCCATGGCGTAGTAGCCCTGGATGAGCTGGTAGCCGGAGTTCGACGGTGTGGCCCAGGGATCGAGCCAGATGGACACCCGCTCGTGGACCTGGGGGAAGAGGTGGGCGGCCGCGGTGGCGCCGACGGCGAACAGCACCACCCCGAGGAGCAGGTACGTCCAGCGCCCGGTGGTCACCCAGAGCAGGGCGATGAACATGGTGAAGATCAGCATGGCGAAGCCGATGTCGTTCTCCAGGCCGATCACCGCCATGGCCAGGCCCCAGGCCACCAGGATCGGCACCAGGGGCCGGGGGTCGAGCACCAGCCGGTTGCCGACCCGGGCGGTGGGGATGGAGAGCAGCTCCTTGTTCTCGGCCAGGTAGGAGGCGAAGAAGACGCAGAGGGCGATCTTGGCGATCTCCACCGGCTGGAACTGGACCGGCCCGAAGTGGACGAACAGCCGGCCTCCCAGGGTGGCGGAGCTGGGCACGCCGATGCCCGGGAGGAGCGGGGCCACCAGCAGGGCCCCGGTCCCCAGCAACAGGAGGTAGCGGTAGCGGTCGAGGTCGCGGGAGTGGCGGACCACCAGCAGGGTGGCCACGTAGAGCAGCACGCCCAGTGCCGCCCAGGTGGCCTGGGCCTTGGCCGCCGGCGGTGTCAACCGGACGATGACCACGTAGCCGACGCCGTTCAGCAGGGCGGCCAGCGGCAGGACTACGGCGTTGGCGTTCGGCACCAGCCAGCGGTTGGCCACGTGGCCCACCAGGGAGATGCCCAGGATGACCGCCAGGATGGGGCCCAGGTGCTCGGGGATCTTCCCCTTGGCCCCCACCTCGGCCAGCACGTACAGGATCACGGTGAGCACGGCGGCGAAGACCAACAGGCCCAGCTCGGTGCGCCGGCGGGGCTTGGGTCCCCGTGGCCAGGGCGGGAGACGGCGACGGCGGGCGGAACGGCGCGCCGGGGGCCGCGCTGCGGTCTGGACCACGGCCGAGAGCGTAGCGGCAGGTAGTAGGATCGACGTGGAGTCCGCGCCCACCAGGGCCCGCGCCGACGGAGCGACCGTGACCCTCGACCAGACCACCACCATCGGGGAGCCGGTGCCCAGCCGGCCGGGCGCGGCATCCGTGACCGGGGCGGCGGAGCGCCCGGCGACCGTGACGGAGCGCCCGACCCCGGTGGCGGCACCAGAGGTTGCGGCCGAGGGCCCGGCCCGGGCCCAGCACGTCATCGCCTCCTTCGGCTACCACCGCTTCATGAACCGCGAGCTGTCCCGCCTCGACTTCGGCTCCCGCCTGCTCGACCTCTCCGAGGACGAGGGGGTGCCGCTGCTGGAACGGGTCAAGTTCATGGCCATCTTCTCCGAGCTGCTGGACGAGCTGTTCCAGGTGCGGGTGGCCGGCCTGGAGGACCAGGTGGCGGCCGGCGTCCGCACCCGTTCGGTCGACGGCCTGCGCCCGGGCGAGCAACTCGAGGTGATCCGGGCCCGGGTGAAGGATCTGGTGGCCCGGCAGGACCGCATCTTCCTGGACGGCCTGGTCCCAGCCCTGGCCGAGGCCGGCATCCGCCTCTCCGACTGGTCGTCGCTGGGCGATGACGACCGGGCCGAGCTGGTGGACGTGTTCCGCCGGCAGATCTACCCGGTGCTCACCCCGCTGGCCGTGGACCCCGGCCACCCGTTCCCCTACATCTCCAACCTCTCGCTGAACCTGCTGGTCGAGGTGGGGGACCCGGGGACCGGCGAGGAGCGCATCGCCCGGGTCAAGGTGCCGCCGGTCCTGCCCCGGTTCGTGGTCATGCCCGACGGTGAGCGGTTCGTGCCCCTCGAGCAGGTGATCGCCGCCCACCTGGACACCCTGTTCCCGGGGATGACCATCGGAGAGCACGACGCCTTCCGGGTCACCCGCAACGCCGACCTGGCGCTGGAGGAGGACGAGGCCGACGACCTGCTGGTGGCCGTGGAGATGGAGCTGCGTCGCCGGCGGTTCGGCAGCGCGGTGCGGCTGGAGATCGCCGCCCACTCCAGCCAGGCCCTGCGGGACCGGCTGGCGGCGGCGCTGGACGTGGTCCCGGACGGGGTGTACGCGGTGGACGCCCCCATCGACCTCTCCGGGCTGTGGGCCGTGCACGCCCTAGACCGCCCCGACCTCCACGAGGAGACGTGGACCCCGATGACCCCGCCCCACCTGGCCACGGCGGGCAACGAGCCGATGGATCTCTTCGCCGTGCTCCGGGAACGGGACGTGCTGGTCCACCACCCCTACGACTCCTTCGCCACCTCGGTGGAGGCATTCGTGGCCCAGGCCGCCGACGACCCGGATGTATTGGGGATCAAGCAGACCCTCTACCGCACCTCCGGCGACAGCCCCATCGTGGCCTCGCTCATCAAGGCGATCGAGGCCGGCAAGGAGGTGACGGCCATCGTGGAGGTGAAGGCCCGCTTCGACGAGCGGGCCAACATCAACTGGGCCCGGGCGCTGGAGGAGGCCGGGGTCCACGTGGTGTACGGCCTGGTGGGACTGAAAACCCACTCTAAGACGGTGCTCGTGCTCCGCCGGGAGGAGGACGGCATCCGGCGCTACTGCCACGTGGGGACGGGCAACTACAACTCCAAGACGGCCCGCATCTACGAGGATCTGGGGCTGCTCACCTCGGACCCGGCCATCGGGGCCGACGTGGGGGACCTGTTCAACTACCTGACCGGCTTCAGCCGGCACACCGGGTACCGGGAGATCCTGGTGTCGCCGGTCACCTTGCGCCGCCGGGTGCTGGAGATGATCGAGGAGCAGGCGGCGGCCGGGCCGGCGGGGCGGATCGTGATGAAGATGAACGGGCTGACCGACCCGGAGATGATCGACGCCCTCTACCGGGCGTCGGCGGCCGGCGTGCCCATCGACCTGGCGATCCGGGGGCTGTGCTGCCTGCGCCCGGGCATCCCCGAGCTGTCGGAGACCATCCGGGTGCGCTCGGTGGTGGGCCAGTTCCTGGAGCACTCCCGCATCTTCCGGTTCGGCGGCACCGCGGACGACGTGCCCCACGAGGGCACTGGGAGGAACGGGACCAGCCGGCTGCCGCTCACCCTGCTCATCGGCTCGGCCGATCTCATGGAGCGCAACCTCGACCGGCGGATCGAGGTGCTGGTGCCGGTGCGCGACCCGGAGCTGCAGGCCCGCCTGCTGGAGATCCTGGACCTGGTGTTCGCCGACGACTCCAATGCGTGGGTGCTGGGGGCCGACAAGCGTTGGCGCCGGGTGCCCGCCCGCCGGGGGGTCAGCGCCCAGCAACGGTTGAAGGAGCTGGCTCTGGAGCGGGCCCGGCGCCGCCGCGAGGTGGAGCCCCGTCCGCCCGAGCGGTAGAGGCCCAGCGGATCAGGCCGAGAGCCGCCCGGCCACCGGCGGCCGGTCCCGCTCGTCCCGCTGCCGCTGGCGGGCCCGGCGACCGAAGCGGAGCGAGAGGTAGGCGGCGCCCCCCGCCGGGATGGGCAGCCAGAAGTTGATCAGGCGGTAGGAGAGCACGGCCAGCGTGGCCACGACCAGGGGCACGTGGAACCCGACCAGGGTGGGGATGAGGATGCCCTCGATCACCCCCAGCCCGCCGGGGGTGACGGGGATCACGGCCAGCACGTTGGCCAGGCCGTAGGCCACGAGTAGGTCCACCGGGGACACGACGTGCCCGAAAGCCAGGACGAACACCCATAAGGAGGCGGCGTCGAACAGCCAGTTGGCCGCCGCCCACACCAGGGCCCGGGTGCGGAGCCGGCGATCGCGCAGGAGGATCTGCAGGCGATCGGCCAGCTTCTGCACCAGGGCGGCCAGGCTGTCGGCCCGTACGAAGGGCAGGTGGCTGGCGATCCGCTCGAACTGCTCGGCCACCCGGCGCTGGCCCCGGGTGAGGAGGAGCACCGCACCGGCGAAGAGGGCGATGAGGATCACCCCGGCGATGGCGGCGAAGCCGTAGAGCGGGTTGTAGCCGGTGAGGGGGATGGAGACGAGGAGCGCCGCCCAGAAGATGGCGTTCAGCACCACCGCCGAGCCCACGCCCTGCGAGGCCAGGCCGAAGGCGGCGGTGCTCCCCGGCACGTCCAGGTCGGTCAGGAGCCGGTAGGCCACGGCGGTGCCGGGGGCCGTGCCGCCCGGGATCACGTGGCTCACCGACAGGCTCGACATGTTCACCCGGAAGAGGGTGAAGCGGCGGGGGGCACCAGGGGAGAGGACGGTGCGGGTGAGCTCGGCGTAGGAGGCCAGCGAGGCCGCCTCCAGCAGCACCCCGACCAGTACCCAGGCCACGTTGACCCGGCCCAGCAGGTCGAGTGTCTTCCGGACGCTGGCCAGCTCCGGCAGGAGCAGGTACTCGCCGACGAAGAAGATCACCACCACGCTGACGGCCCACTTCGCCTGGCGCGGGATCCAGCGTTTGCGGGCGGGACGGGCCACGGTCACCAGCGCGTCCGGCGACGGCCTGCCGGGTATCGGGTCGCCCGGCGGGGCGCCCCCCGGCGACGGATGGGCTCCCGCCTCATGGTCCATCCGGACCATGCTGGCACGTGCCGCCGAGCCCGACCTGCAATGCTGGAGCCCATGCCCGGGCGCCCGCACTCCGGGGCGCCGCCCCACGGCGTCCCGCCGCCGGACCCCACCTCCTACGTCCCCCCGATCGGTCCGGTCCACGACACGGGCACCTACCGGGGCCGCTTCTCGGCTGCCGCCGAGGCTCGGGGCGTCCCGCTGGCCACCATCCTCACCACCCTGCTGCTGGCCTTCGCCCTGCTCGACGTCAACGCCCTGCTCATCCTCCTGCTGTGGGTCCTCCGCACCATCATCCTCTACATCGTGGTGGCCCTCTTCCTGGCGCTGCTGCTCTCGCCGGCGGTCCACGTGGTGGAGCGGTCGGGCCTGCCCCGCAGCGTGGCGGTGACCGTCGTCTTCCTGGTGGCCCTGGCCTGCTTCATGGGGGTGGTGGTGCTGTTCACGGCCCCGTTGGTGGCCGCCGTCACCCACTTCGCCAAGGAGCTTCCCACCCTGGTCGAGCAGGCCAAGCACGGCCATGGGCCGATCGGGCGCCTCCTGACCCGGCTCCACCTCCAGCAGTGGGTGGACAAGAACGCCTCCAAGCTGGCCGGCGACGTCACCAGGAGCCTGAAGCCGGCTCAGGCCCTCTCGGTGGGGGCGGCCGCCGTCTCCACCCTGGTGGCCCTGGGCACCATCGCCGTGCTGACGCTGTTCGTGCTGCTGGAGGCCCCCCGGTTGCGCGACGGCTTCCTCGGCCTGCTCCGCCCGGCCCGGGTGGCCCGGGTGGCCCGGGTGTACCGGGAGGCCAGCCGCTCGGTGACCGGCTACATGCTGGGCAACGCCCTCACCTCGATCATCGCCGGGGTGATCGTCTTCGTCACCCTGGTGGTGCTGGGCGTCCCCTACCCCCTCCTGCTGGGGCTCTGGGTGGCGCTGGTGGACCTGCTCCCGCTGGTCGGCGGGCTGCTGGCCGGGGTGCCGGTGGTGATCGTGGCCGCCTTCCACTCCGTCCCGGCCCTGGTGGTGACGGCGGTGGTGTTCCTGGTGTACCAGCAGGTCGAGAACCACCTGCTGAACCCCATGATCATGAGCCGGACCGTGCGCCTGAACCCCCTCTGGGTCCTGGTGGCGGTGCTGGTGGGGGCCACCTTGGGGGCCAAGGTCGGGTCGGACCTGGGGGCGTTCGTGGGGGCGCTGATCGGCATCCCGGTGGGCGGCGCCCTGCAGGTGGTGGTGCGCGAGGTCCGGCGCCCCTCGGCACCGGTGCCCGGCCCGGGACCGGCGGGTGCACCCGGGGCCCCGACGCACGTCCCGTAAGCTGCCCGCCGTGCGTGTCCTGGTGGTGATCCCGACCTACAACGAGGCGGAGAACGTGGAGCGGATCCTCCGCCGGGTCCACCAGGCGCTGCCCGACGCCGGGATCCTGGTGGTCGACGACGGCAGCCCGGACGGCACGGCCGACCTGGTGGAGAAGGTGGCGGTGGAGCTGGGCGACGTCCACGTGCTGCGCCGGGAGCGGAAGTCCGGCCTGGGCAGCGCCTACCGGACCGGGTTCCGCTGGGGGCTGGACCGGGGCTACGAGGCCTGCGTGGAGATGGACGCCGACTTCTCCCACGATCCCGACGCCCTGCCGGGCCTGGTGGCACCGCTGGCCGACGGCCACGAGCTGGTCATCGGTTCCCGCTACGTGCCGGGGGGCACCATCCCGAACTGGTCCCGGAGCCGCCACCTGCTCTCCTGGGGCGGCAACCGCTACGCCACACTGGTGCTGGGGCTCGGGGTGGCCGACTCGACCGCCGGTTTCCGGGCCTACGCCGCCTCCCTGCTCCGCCGGCTCGACCTCGACCGGATCCGGGCCGAGGGCTACGGCTTCCAGATCGAGATGACCTACCGGTCCACGCAGGCCGGGGCCTCGCCGGCCGAGGTGCCGATCCGCTTCGTGGACCGGGTGGCGGGGGAGTCCAAGATGTCCTCGGCCATCGTGGTGGAGGCGCTGGGGTTGGTCACGCTGTGGGGCCTGGCGCGGGCCTGGCGGTCGTTGCGCGGGCTGGTCACCCCTCTGGCCAGGGGGAACAGCTCGCCGGCAGCCGAGCGGTCGGAGGGCTGAGCCGGCGCCTGCCGGCGGCCGGCCCGGGTCCCGGCGGCCCCCTACTGCCGATCTCTGCGATCATGGGGCGATGGCAGCGGACGGCGAGCGCATCCTGGTCGTCGACGACGAG
>JASHWO010000096.1 GCA_030044045.1 Acidimicrobiales bacterium | reverse complement strand
CAGCCGGCGCGCCCCCCAGCGGCGGTCGCGCCGCCGCCGGCGGAACCTGGAGGAGCTGGAGCCGACCCAGCTCACTACGTACACCCCGTCCACGGCGCCGGTGCCGGAGGGCGAGATCATCGTGGAGCGGGGCTCGACCGCCCGCGACCTCGGGCCGAAGCTGAACCGTTCGGCCGGGGACGTGGTCCGTTTCCTGCTGCTGCAGGGGGAGATGGTGACGGCCACCCAGTCGCTCACCGACGACATGATCGAGCTGTTCGCCGCTGAGCTCGGGGCGGACGTGCGGCTGGTGGACCCGGGCGAGGAGAAGGAGGCCGAGCTTCTCGCCAAGTACTTCGAGGACGAGGACGACGAGGAGGTGGACGAGGCCGACCTGCGGCCCCGCCCGCCGGTGGTCACGGTGATGGGCCATGTCGACCACGGCAAGACGCTTCTGCTCGACCGCGTCCGCTCCACCGACGTGGTGGCCGGCGAGGCCGGCGGCATCACCCAGCACATCGGCGCCTACCAGGTGAGCTGGCGCGGCGGCCTCATCACCTTCATCGACACCCCGGGCCACGCGGCGTTCACCGCCATGCGGGCCCGGGGGGCCGACGTGACCGACGTCGTGGTGCTGGTGGTGGCGGCCGACGACGGGGTGATGCCCCAGACCGTCGAGGCCATCGACCACGCCCGGGCCGCCGAGGTGCCGATCATCGTGGCCGTCAACAAGATCGACCGGTCCGAGGCCAACCCGGACCGGGTGCTCCAGCAGCTCTCCGAGCGGGGGCTGGTGCCCGAGGCCTGGGGCGGCGACACCATCGTGGTGCCGGTGTCGGCCCTCCAGGGCACCGGGATCGACGACTTGCTGGAGCAGATCACCCTGGTGGCCGAGGTGGAGGAGCTGCGGGCCACCCCCGAGGGCCGGGCCCGGGGCACGGTGCTCGAAGCCAACCTGGAGGACGGGCGCGGCCCGGTGGCCACGGTGATCGTGGAGAGCGGCACGCTGCGGGTGGGCGACCCGGTGGTGGCCGGCGCCGCCTGGGGCCGGGTGAAGGCCCTGGTCGACGACCGGGGCGACCACGTGAAGGAGGCGCCGCCGTCTATGCCGGTGCAGGTGCTCGGGTTCTCCGAGCCCCCGCAGGCCGGTGACGAGCTGCGGGTGGCCAAGGACCAGGCCACCGCCCGTACCCTGGGCGAGGCCCGGGCCCAGCGGTTCCGCCTCTCCGGCCACCTGCCAGTGGCCTCGGCCGCCGCCGGGGCCAAGCTGGAGGACCTCTTCGAGCAGATCCAGCGGGGCGAGACAGCCACCCTGAACCTGGTGCTGAAGGCCGACGTCCAGGGGTCGCTGGAGGCGGTGACCGAGAGCCTGCGCAAGCTGGAGCGGGACGACGTCAAGCTCAGCTTCGTCCACCGGGGCGTGGGCGGCGTCACGGAGAACGACGTGCAGCTGGCCCGGGCGTCCAACGCCACCATCATCGGCTTCAACGTGCGCCCCGACCGCCGGGCCCGCGAGCTGGCCGGGAGCAGCGACGTGGAGATCCGGGCCTACGAGATCATCTACAAGCTGCTCGAGGACATCGAGGCGGCCATGCTCGGCATGCTGGCCCCCGAGCTCGAGGAGGTGGTCACCGGCGAGGCCGAGGTGCGCCAGGTGTTCCGCATCCCCCGGGTGGGGGCCGTGGCCGGGTGCTACGTGCGGGAGGGCACCATCACCCGCGGGTCGAAGGTGCGCTTCCTACGGGAGGGCGTGGTGATCTGGAAGGGCACCGTCACCTCCCTGCGCCGCTTCAAGGACGACGTCCGCGAGGTGCAGAGCGGGTTCGAGTGCGGTATCGGCCTCTCGGACTACCAGGACCTCAAGGAGGGCGACGTGATCGAGACCTACGAGGAGCGCGAGATCCCGAGGACCTGAGATGGCCCAGTACCCCCGCGCCCTGCGGGTCAACCAGGTCCTGCGCCAGATCGTGGCTGAGGAGCTCGAGCGCCTGGCCGACGCCGACGAGCGGTTGCGCCTGGTCACCGTGACCTCGGTCGACACCTCGGCCGACCTGCGGCACGCCACGGTGTACCTGGGCAGCCTCGACGAGGAGGTCGGCGAGGCGCTGGAGGAGCGCCGGGCCCAGATCCAGCGGGCGGTGGGGCGCCAGGTACGGATGAAGCGTACGCCGCGCCTGGTGTTCACCGCCGACCCGGCGGTGGCTGCCGGCAACCGGGTGGAGGAAGTGCTTCGCCGGTTGGCCGCCGAGGGGCGGTGAGCGCCGGGGCGGGGGCCGCCGGCCCAGAGGGCGACGGGGTGGTGACCGGTCTGGTGGTGGTGGACAAGGAGCCCGGCTGGACCTCCCACGACGTGGTGGCCCGGCTGCGGCGGGTCTTCGGCCAGCGTCGGGTGGGCCACGCCGGCACCCTCGACCCGGATGCCACCGGGGTGCTGCTGGTGGGGCTGGGCCGGGCCACCCGGCTCCTGCGCTTCCTGACCGCCCTGCCCAAGACCTACGTGGCCGAGATCGTCCTGGGCACGGCCACCAGTACCCTCGACGCCTCGGGCGAGGTGGTGGGGGAGTGGGACATGTCCGGCGTGACTCCCGAGCGGGTGCGGGCGGCCGCCGCCCACCTGACCGGCGACATCCGCCAGACCCCGCCCATGGTGTCGGCGGTGAAGGTCGGCGGCCGACGCCTGCACGCCCTGGCCCGCCAGGGGGTGGAGGTGCCCCGGGCGCCGCGCCCGGTGACCGTGCACTGCTTCGACGTCGAGCCGGCCGGCGAGCCCGGGGCGTACCGGGCCGAGGTGGTGTGCTCTTCGGGCACGTACGTGCGGGTGCTCGCCGCCGACCTGGGGACCACCCTGGGCGGCGGGGCTCACCTGCGCCGGCTGCGCCGGATCCGGGTGGGGTCGTTCGGCGAGGCCGATGCCCGGCCGCTGGCGTCGCTCTCCCCGGCTCACGTGCTCAGCCCGGCGGCGGCCCTGCGCGACCTGGAGGCGGTCCGGGTCGCTCCCGAGGTGGCGGCGCTGGTGGGACGGGGCCTCCCGCTGGACCGGGTGCCGATCGGGGCCACCGGCGAGGGCCCGTGGGTTTTGCTCGGCGTCGACGGGGATCTGCTGGCCGTCTACGAGGCCACCGGCACCGACCGCATTCGGCCGGCGGTGGTGCTGGCTGGGTCGTAGGCCCGCCTGGGCACCCCAACCCAGGCTCCTCCGATGCGTGGTGCCCCTGCCCCACGCCGGCCGTGTCGTAGGCCCGCCTGGGCACCCCAACCCCACGGCCGCGGGCCCGCCCGGCCGCTAACCTCCGGGACGATGCGAGTCCTGCGGCCCGGCGAGGGCTCGGTGTCGCCCACGGCGGTCACCATCGGCGCCTACGACGGCGTGCACTTGGGCCACCGCTACCTCCTGTCGCGCCTGCGGGACCAGGCGGAGGCCCGGGGCCTGTCCACCGCCGTCGTCACCTTCGACCGCCACCCGGCCACCGTGGTGCGGCCCGAGTCGGCCCCGTTGCTGCTCACCGACCTCGACCAGAAGCTGGAACTGCTGGCCGGCTGCGGGATCGACTGCACGCTGGTGGTCCCCTTCGACGCCGCCCGGGCGGACGAGTCGGCGGAGGACTTCGTGGCCGAGGTGCTGGTGGGCACCCTCGGTGCCCGGCTGGTGGTGGTGGGGGAGGACTTCCACTTCGGTCACGGTCGCAAGGGCACGGTGGCCCTACTACGCGAGATCGGGGCCGTCCAGGGTTTCGACGTGGACGGCGTTCGCCTGGCCGGCTCGCCCGGTGGCGGCACCGTCTCCTCCACCCGCATCCGCCGGCTGGTGGCCGAGGGGGACGTGGCCGGAGCGGCGGTGCTGCTCGGCCGGCCGCACCAGGTCCGCGGGACGGTGGTCCACGGGGACGGGCGGGGCCGGTCGGTTCTGGGCATGCCCACGGCCAACGTGGTGGCGGCGGCGGACCTGGCGCTCCCCGGGGTGGGCATCTACGCCGGCCACTACCTGCGGCCGGACGGCACGGCGCACCAAGCGGCGATCTCGGTGGGGCGACGGCCCACCTTCTACGCCCCGGGCCAGCCGCCGCTGCTCGAAGCTCACCTGCTCGACGTGGACCTGTCGCTCTACGGCGAGGCGGCCCGGGTGTCGTTCGTGGCCCGGCTCCGGGGCGAGGTCCGGTTCGACCGGGTGGAGGACCTGGCAGCGGAGATGCAGCAGGACGTGGTCCGGGTGCGGGAGGTGCTGGGCCCTCTGAGCTGCTAGGCCCGCCCGGGCACCCCAACCTGGGCTCCTCCGGTGCGTGGGGCCCCTGCCCCACGCCCGGTCGTACCTGCTAGCATTGGCGTCGGTCGGCGGCCGCCGCGGTGCCGCGCACAGGAATCCAGAGGTCCCTTCGTACATGCCCGAAAAGCAGGCCATCATCACCGAGCATCGGCTGCACGACAGCGACACCGGTTCGCCGGAGGTCCAGATCGCGCTACTGACCGACCGGATCTCGCACCTGACGGAGCACCTGAAGCTGCACAAGGGCGACCACCACACCCGCCGGGGGCTCATGAAGCTGATCGGCCGCCGTCGCCGCCTCCTGGACTACGTCCGGGACAACGACGTCGAGCGCTACCGGGGCATCATCGGACGCCTCGGCATCCGGCGCTAGAAAGGATCTCCCGGCCGGGAGGCCGGAAGGAGCAGAGCAGAGCAACGGGCACGCCGGGAGCCGGCTGCCAGTCGCCGGTCACCTGGTGGCAACGAGGTGGTCGACCACTGGGAACCGGCCGTATGGGGGTGCCCCAGACGACAAGGAGCACCATGGCCGAGGCCATCGCCGTGTCGGCGCCCATCAGCGGGACCGACCGAACCCTTTCCTTCGAGACCGGCAAGCTGGCCAACCTGGCCGACGGCGCCGTGCTCGCCCGCATCGGGGACACTGTCCTCCTGGCCACGGCCACCGCGGCTCGCTCGGTCAAGGAGGGGACCGACTTCTTCCCGCTCACGGTGGACATCGAGGAACGGGCCTACGCCGCCGGGAAGATCCCCGGGTCGTTCTTCCGGCGGGAGGGCAAGTCCTCGGACCAGGCCATCCTGACCTGCCGGCTGATCGACCGGCCGCTGCGCCCGTCCTTCCCCAAGGGCTTCCGGAACGAGGTCCACGTGGTGGGCACCATCTTCGGCGCCGACCAGGTCAACCCGCACGACGTGCTGGCCATCAACGCCGCTTCGGCTGCCCTGATGCTGTCCGGCATCCCCTTCGACGGGCCCATCGGCGCCGTGCGCATCGCCTGGTCGACCGAGGGCACCTGGATCCCCCACCCGACCTACCAGGAGGGCGACGAGTCGACCTTCGAGCTGGTGGTGGCCGGCCGGTGCCTCTCGGACGACGAGGACGCCGAGGTGGCCATCATGATGGTGGAGGCCGGCGGCACCGAGCGGTCCTGGGAGTTCTACGAGGAGGGCGCGCCGAAGGTCACCGAGGAGGTGCTGGCCGAGGGACTGGAGGCGGCCAAGACCTGGATCCGCGAGTCGGTCAACCTGCAGCGCCGGCTGGTGGCCGAGGTGGTGGCCAAGAAGGGCCCGATCGAGCCGATCGAGTTCAACACCTTCACCGACTACGGGGACGACGTCTGGCAGCAGGTGGAGGCCGTGGCGTCCGACCGGATCGCCAAGGCCAGTGCCATCGCCGACAAGACCGAGCGGAACCGGGCCACCGACGGGGCCACGGCGGCCGTGATGGCCGAGCTGGCCGACCAGTTCCCCGAGCGGGAACGGGAGATCAAGGCGGCGGTCAAGGGCCTGACCAAGAAGCTGGTGCGGGCTCGCATCATCGAGGAGGGCCTGCGCATCGACGGCCGGGGCACCCGGGACATCCGGCCGCTCTCGGCCGAAGTCGACCTCTTCCCGACGGCCCACGGCTCGGCCCTCTTCCAGCGGGGGGAGACCCAGGTGCTGAACGTGACCACCCTGGGCATGCCCCGTATGGACCAGATGCTCGACACCATCAGCCCGGACGAGTCGAAGCGCTACATGCACCACTACAACTTCCCGCCGTACTCGACCGGGGAGACGGGGTTCATGCGGGGGCCGAAGCGCCGGGAGATCGGCCACGGGCTGCTGGCCGAGCGGGCCCTGCTGCCGGTGGTGCCCGGCAAGGAGACGTTCCCCTACGCCTTGCGGCTGGTCTCCGACGTGCTGGCTTCGAACGGGTCCACCTCGATGGCCTCGGTCTGTGGCTCCACCCTGTCGCTGATGGCGGCCGGGGTGCCCATCAAGGCGCCGGTGGCCGGCATCGCCATGGGCCTGGTCCACGAGGGCGATGCCTACGTCACCCTCACCGACATCCTGGGAGCCGAGGACGCCTTCGGCGAC
>JASHWO010000095.1 GCA_030044045.1 Acidimicrobiales bacterium | reverse complement strand
CCGTGTGGACTTCAGTGGCTGGGGTGAGAGCGCTTCTCGACCGGGCCGCCCGGAGCGGGTGCTGCGGGCGCCGGAAGCGTTCGACGACGTGGCCGAGATCGTTGCCGGCTTGGGCGACCCCCGGAACGTGGTGCTGGTCGGCCTGTGCTCAGGGGCCTACCAGGCGATGGAGAGCGCCCTGGAGCTCCGGCCGGCCGGTGTGCTGGCCATCAACCCCGTGCTGCGCTTCACCCCGCCCGAGCTGGTCGAGGGCGGCCTGATGTCGGCCCGGCGCCGCATCTGCGAAGCCAAGCAGCCATGGGTCGACTCGGTGCGTTCCCGCCTGCCGCGGTCGGTGGTGGAGCTGATGGCCACGGCGCGGGCGGCGGTGGCGAGATGGCGTGCCGCCGACCGGGTCACCGGCTGGCTCGAGGAGCTGGTGCAGGATGACGTGCGGGTGTACTGCATCTGCGGCGACGAGGACGCGCTGCCCTTCACCGACGTGGGAGAGCGGTCCCGGGCCCGGTGGTGGTCGTCCGGCCACGTGCGGATCGACGTGGTGCCCGGGCTCGACCACGCCCTCCTGCCGGCGGCGCAGCGGGCGTTGGCCTGTGACCGGCTCACCGAGGAGCTCCACCGGATCGGCCTGGCCCAGCGGCGTGACGCGCCGGTGGCCGAACCCGCGGCCTCCACCCCCGAGACCGACTCCTCTCGTTCGGCATGAGATCGGCCATCGTCCCGATCCGGGAGCTCGGGTCCAGCGAGGTCGCTGCCTGGGCGGCCCTGGCGGCCAGGGCGGTCCAGCCGAACCCGCTGTTCGAGCCAGAGTGCCTGGTGCCGGCGGCCCGCCACCTGCCGAACGGGCCGGACATGACGGTCGTCGTGGCCGAGGAGGGGGGGCGCTGGTACGGGTGCGTGCCGCTCTGCCCGGCGCCATCGTGGCGGGCCGTGCGCCGGCCCGTCCTCACCACCCAGCTCCGGCGCATGATCTACGACGCCACCCCGCTGGTCGACCGGGAGCGGAGCGAAGAGGCGATGGCCTGCCTGCTGGCCGGGCTGCGCACTGCCGCTCGCGGCGGGGCACCAGGGCTGGTGGTGCTGGACTGGGTGGACGAAGGCCTGGCCACGGCCTCCCTGCGCGACGCCTGCCATCGGGTTGGCACCGTGCACCGCGTGTACCAGGCCTGGGAGCGCCCGATGCTCCACCGGCGAGAGGGGAGCAGCCGCCGGGACCGGTACTCGGGCAAGCTCCTCTACAACGCACGCCGGAGGCGGCAGCGACTGGTCGCCGCCGAGGGAAGGCGAGTGGCGATGGTCGACCGGAGTGTGAGCCCGGAAGGCACGGAGATCCTCCTGGCCATGGAAGACCGTGGCTACAAGGGCCGGAACGGGCTGGCGGTCCTGCGGAACCCGGGTGAGCCAGAGTGGTTCCGGGAGATGTGCGACGGCTTCCGGGCCAGCGGGCGCCTCCACCTCCAGACGCTGGAGGTCGGGGAGCGGCCGGTGGCCGCCCAGCTCCTGCTGCGGGCCCAGGACGGGCTGTTCCTACTGAAGAACACCTACGACGAGTCGTTCGCCACCTACTCACCAGGCGTTCAGCTCCACCTCGACGCCATCGACCACCTCCAGGTGACGACCGACGCCGCCTGGATCGACACCTGCACCTATGAGGGCAACGACACGTTGGAGCGTCTCTACCCCGACCGCCGGGCGGTGGCATCGGTGGTGGTGGCCACCGGCGGCGCGGGCGATCGCGCCACGCTCCGGGCCGTGAGCCTCGCTCGGCGCGCGCTGTGGCGAAGCCGCGAAGCGAGGGCTCGTATCGCCAGGACGGCCGCACCGTCGGTGCGGACCGCCGTCGCCGCGCTGGCCACCGACAGGCGGTGAGGAAGGAAGTCCGGGTAGAACGTGTTCGATGGCGCGCAGCAGGGGTCCATCCAGCGAGCCTCGCTGGCCGTCATGAAGTGCTCGCCGGTGGCCAGCTCGAGCTGGACTCCCGGGCCGAAGCGCGCGTAGTCGTCGTGGTAGGCGATCTTGTGGAGGAAGAGGTGGTCACCGGACCGTACGGCGCACCGCATGGCCACCGGGATGCCGTCGGCCTCGAGGGTGAGCATGGCGAGGCGGCCACTGGCAGCCCAACGGCGGCACGACTCGCCAAAGGCGGCTGCCCTGCCCACTGTGCCGAGGAGCGCCGTGCCCGCCCGGCCTTTCCACCCGGAGGCCTCCAGGCGAAGGAAGTCGTCTACGGCCCGCGGGTCGCCGGCGCGGTCGACGCAGCGGACCGGACCGCCGAGCGCCTCGGCCAGGCGCCGGGCCTTCCGCCCCGACTCGGCCAGGCGCCGGCGCCCGAGGCACGCCGGCCATGTCTCCCCGGCGTCGCGGGAGAGGGCGGGGCGCTGCCAGTGGTCGGTCTCGACCAACCGGAGACCGCGTTCGGCACAGGCGGCGCGCCAGCGCCCGGCAACCTCGCCGCCAGCGTGCCACCGGTCGAGGAACACCACCGACGGGCCGGCCCCGCCCGGCCAGGTGAGGTCGCGCGACGTGAGTGCATCGAGCAAGGTGGCCAGGGCGGCATCGGTCGAGGTCCGGTCGAGCAGCGGCGTGCCGAGCACCGGGAGCAGGGGCACCGATGTGCCATCGAGCCGAGTGGTGGCCGACGGTACCGGGAAGTTCCGCTGGCGGGGCTGCAGCCGGAGCGGGAGGCATCCTGCGAAGCGATCCCCGTCGGTGGCGACCAGCAGCCGTACGGCGGACCATCCCGGCACGTGTGCCACCGAGGGGAGCACGGCCTCTGGCTCGAACGCCAGGTTGGGCTCGACCGCCCGCGCCACCAGGCCACGCCACTCTTCCTCCTGGGAGTCGGAGAGCGTGCCGGGGTCGAGGAGAGCCGCGTCCATCTGACGGTGCATGCGCCCAGACGCACCTCGGCGGTCGACGCACGTGCAGGGTAGCACCAGTGGAGGTTCGTCCCGTCGTGTGGTCGTGGCCGGACTGGTCTCGGCACTGCTCGGTTGGCCGTTCCCCACTCGGGTTCACCTCGTGGCGGGCGCCGCCGCCTTCCGCCCGGTGGTGGTCGAGGTAGGGCAGGGGGTGGTGGCCGGCTCACCCGGGGGGACGGTGGCCGGGCCGGCGGCCCTGGTGGTCCGGTTCCCCCGGCCCACCACCGCCGGCGACCTGCTGGTGGCGGCCATCTCGGACGGCGTGCTCACCAGCGGCATGCACCAGCCGCGGTGGCATCCGGCCGGGTGGCGCCTGGCCGCGTCGGTGATCGGGGGCAATACGGCCGACGGCGGCACCGGCGGTTACGCCACCGGTGGCCTCCAGGCGGCGATCTTCTACCGGACGGACAGTCCGGCGGGTATCACCATGGTCCGTTTGGGCACCGAGCCGGCGGGTACCGCCGGCACGGACACGGCGGAGGTGGTCGAGCTGTCGGGGCTCCCCGGGGATCTCTCGGTCACGGCGACCGGGACCTCCACCAGCGGTCCCTCCCCGGCCACGGACAGCCACCGCAGCACGGTGGCCACCTCGGCGGTGCCGTCCCGGCTTCCGGCGCTGGTGCTGGCCCTCTTCGACAACGGCGGCACATCGCCGTCCGGCGAGCGGTGGGTGCGGCCGTCCCGCTGGCGGGTGATCGGCGAGAACCCGGGGCTCGACAACCAGGACCAACCGCTGCTCCTGGACGAGGCGGTCTGGCGGTCGGACCGGCCGCCGAACCAGACCATCGGCTTCTACGGCGGATCCGCCATCGACAGCTGCGCGGTCATGGTCGCCCTGTCGGCGTGACCGATAGGGCATGCTGGCAGGATGCCGATGAAGCCCCGGGCACTGGCCGGCGAGATCCGGTGGTTGGTGGATCCGGCCGATCCCCTCGGCCCCTACAACCGCCAGCTGGCCATGGCCTTCGCCCGCCGGTTCCCCCGGGCCGTTGCCGCCGAGGGGCGGATGCTGCCGACCGAGGGGCACATGGTGAAGGCCCAGGCGCGGTTCATCCAGCGCCTCATGGCCCGCTACACCTGGATCACCCGGGTGGCCGAGGTCGGGTTCAACGCCGGCCATTCCAGCTACCTGTTCCTGTCCAGCCGCCCGGAGGTCGAGGTCGTCTCCTTCGACCTGGGCGAGCACCCGTACGTGGACATGGTCAAGGAGCTGATCGACCGGAAGTTCCCGGGCCGCCATCGCCTGGTCAAGGGCGACTCGCGCACCACCGTCCCCGAGCATGCCTCGGCCCACCCGGGGGTCGCCTACGACCTCGTGTACATCGACGGCGGGCACGACTACGAGGTGGCCAAGGCCGACATCGCCAATTGCGCCGCCCTCAGCGGTCCCCGCACGCTGGTGCTCATGGACGACCTGGAGCCCAGCCGAGACTACGGGGTAGGCCCGGTACGGGCCTGGGGCGAGGCCATAGCCGACGGCCTGGTCGGCGATTCGCTGCTGCTGGAGGACGGCTTCCCGCTCACCGAGCTGCCGGTGACCACAGTGGACCCGGACTGCGTGGTGTGGGCGCTGGCCCGGTACGCGCCGCCCGGCGTGGCCTGAGCGTCCGCCCGGCTGCGCCAGCGGCCGGAGCCTGACCCGCTCGCCGACGTCGAGGCGGCTCAGCTGGCGGTCGGCACCAGCGGCCCGGCGTCGGCGTAGCCCTGGCGGACGCCCTGGCCGGCCCGGGCCACGAGCTGTTCGGGCTCGTAGAGCATCCAGTAGGCGTTCCGGGCGTGCTTGCGGGCCCGGTCCCGGCAGACGGCGGCCAGCTGGACCGGGTCGTCCTCCTCGTCCTCGTGGACGAACACCTCCAGGATGGGGGTGGAGGTCATGAGCTGGGCCTGCATGATCCCCGAGGAGGCCTCGTGGGCGCAGGTCTTGTCGATCGGGGCCTTCCCCGGCATACCCAGGGCCACCACGATCCGGCAGCTCTCCTGCTCGATCAGCCGCTTGGCCGCCACCGCCAGGTCCTTGAAGCCGGGGACCGTCCAGCGCGTGACCTCGAAGCGCTTGCCGTACCCGGGGCACTGCTTCAGCTCGTCGATGGCCTCGGCCCCCATGTCATAGCGGGCGAACATGGTGTCGACCACACCGATCCGGTGCATGGCGAGCTCCTCCTGGCGCCTCGTGGGAACATCCCATTGTCGCGCGCCGGCGCCCACCGGCCACCGGCCGGGGGCAGAGGGACGGGCGGAGGGGTGGTCGCGGCCACCCACCGGCCGGGGGCAGGTGGACCGCGGCCGCCCGCTGGTCGAGAATCGGGGCCATGGAGCGTGGATCGGACGGCGGGCGCCACCCCGCCCCCAGGGGTGACTGGGCCCCCAGGGGTGACTGGGTGGCCCGGGACGCCGCCGTGGTGTGGCACGGTTTCACCCAGATGGCGGCCTACGCCGACAACTCGCCGGTGGTGGTCGAGCGGGCCGAGGGCCACGAGCTGGTGGACGTGGAGGGGCGGCGCTACCTGGACGCCATCTCGTCGCTGTGGGTCAACACCCTCGGCCACCGGGTGCCCGAGCTCGACGCGGCGCTGGTCGAGCAGCTCGGCCAGGTGGCCCACGCCACCATGCTCGGCAACGGCAGCACCGTGGTAGTGGAGCTGGCCGAGGCGCTGCGCCCGGTGGTGCCGGTGGACGGGCCCCATTTCCTCTTCGCCGCCGACGGCGCGGTAGCCGTGGAGCAGGCGCTGAAGATCTCCTTCCAGCACTGGGTCAACCTGGGCGAGACGGGCCGCACCCGGTTCCTGGCCCTGGGCGACGCCTACCACGGCGACACCGTGGGCTCGCTGTCGCTGGGCGACGGCGGGGTGTTCGCCGCCACGTTCGACCCGCTGCGGTTCCCGGTCCTGCGCACCCCGGGCTATGCCGACCCGGGGTGGGCGGCCAAGGCCTGCGCCGTCGTGGAGGCCCACGCCGGCGAGCTGGCGGCGGTGGTGATCGAGCCGCTGGTGCAGGGGGCGTCGGGCATGCGCTGCGCCGAGCCGGAGGACGTGGCCGCCCTCGGTCGGGCCTGCCGGCGGGCCGGGGTGCTGCTGGTGTGCGACGAGGTGGCCACCGGCTTCGGGCGGACGGGGACGCTCTTCGCCTCCGAGCAGTGCGGCCTCCGTCCCGACCTGCTGTGCCTGGGCAAAGGGATCACCGGCGGCTACCTGCCCATGTCGGCCACGGTGGCCGCCGACCACGTGTACCGGAGCTTCCTCGGGGAGGACCTGGGGCCGCGCACGTTCTTCCACGGCCACTCCTACGGGGGCAACGCCCTGGCCGCCGCCGTGGCCCTCCGCCACCTGCGCCTGCTGGAGGAGCGCGACGTGCTGGCCAACGTCCGGGAACGGGGGGCGCAGTTGGCCGCGCTGCTGGGCGAGAAGGTGACCGGCCACCCGGCGGTGGGCGCGGTCCGCCAGCGCGGGCTCATGGTGGGAGTGGCGCTGTCACCTCCCGGTCCCGGCCTGCGGTGGGGCCGGCGGGTCTGCGCCGCCGCCGTGGCCCGGGGGGTGCTGCTGCGGCCCCTCGGCGACGTGGTGGTGCTCATGCCGCCGCTGAACGTCACGTCCGGGGAGACCTACCGCATCGTCGACGCCCTGGAGGGCGCCCTGGACGACGTGACCGGCCCCGACATCGCCGGCGCGGACGCCCACGCCGGCGCGGGCAGGGCGGCCGGTACGGCTGCCCCCGCCGGCGCCGAGACCGCCGGTGCCGGTGCCAGCCGCCACACCGATCCTGGCGGGACCGGCGCGGGACCCCCCGGAGGGGCCGGATGACCGGGCCCTGGGAGGACCGCATCGCCGAGCGCCTCAGCCAGGTGACCGAGGCCGGGCGGTGGCGGGCGCCGCTCGCCTTCGACGCCGCCGGTCCGGCCGGCACGCTCGACGGCGACCGGCCGGTGGTGGCCTTCGCCTCCAACGACTACCTGGGCCTGAGCGGCCACCCGGCGGTGGTGGCCGCCGCCCACCGGGCGCTCGACCGCTGGGGGACCGGTGCCGGGGCCTCGCGGCTGGTGACCGGCTCCCGCCCGGTCCACCGGGATCTGGAGGCGGTGATCGCCGAGTGGAAGGGCACCGAGGCGGCGGTGTGCTTCCCCACCGGCTTCGCCGCCAACCTGGGCGCCCTCACCGTGCTCGGCGGGCCCGGGACCCGGATCCTCTCCGACGAGCTGAACCACGCCTCGATCGTGGACGGCTGCCGGCTGGCCCGGGCCGAGGTGGCCGTGTACCGCCACGCCGACCCGGACCACCTGGCGCGGCTGCTGGCCGCCTCGGCCGTCCCGGCGGTGGTGGTCACCGACACCGTGTTCTCCATGGACGGCGACGTGGCGCCGCTGCCCGAGCTGGCCGCCGCCTGCCGCCGGCACGACGCCCTGCTGCTGCTGGACGAGGCCCATGCCGTCCTCGGCCCCCATCCGGGCCCCGAGGTCACCGACGACCTGCTGGTGGTCCGGGTGGGCACGCTGTCCAAGACGCTGGGCTCGCTGGGCGGGTTCGTGGCCGGCCCGCGGCCGGTGGTGGCCCTGCTGGAGAACGCCGCCCGGTCGTACATCTTCACCACCGCCGGCAGCCCGGCCGACGC
>JASHWO010000094.1 GCA_030044045.1 Acidimicrobiales bacterium | reverse complement strand
ACAGCGTGAAGGTGCTGCTGGAGAACCTCCTCCGGCACGAGGACGGCCTGCGGGTCTCGGCGGCCGACGTGGCGGCGGTGGCCGGGTGGGGTCGCCACCCCGAGGCCCACGGGGCCAACGCCGGCGAGGACGCCCGGGAGATCGCCTTCAGCCCCGAGCGGGTGCTGATGCAGGACTTCACCGGCGTGCCGGGGGTGGTGGACCTGGCGGCCATGCGCGACGCCCTGGCGGCCTTGGGCGGCGACCCGGCCCGCATCAACCCGCTGGTGCCGGTGGAACTGGTCATCGACCACTCGGTGATCGTGGAGCGGTCGGGCGGCCCTGCCGCCTACGACGAGAACGTCCGCGTCGAGTACGAGCGGAACCGGGAGCGCTACCAGCTCCTGCGCTGGGCCCAGGGATCGTTCGACCGGTTCCGGGTGGTGCCCCCGGGGACCGGCATCTGCCACCAGGTCAACCTGGAGCACCTGGCCCGGGTGGTGTTCGCCACCCCCGAGGGGCAGGCCTACTGCGACACCCTCGTGGGCACCGACTCCCACACCACCATGGTGAACGGGCTGGGCGTGCTGGGCTGGGGCGTGGGCGGGATCGAGGCCGAGGCGGCCATGCTCGGCCAGCCCCTCTCCATGCTGCTCCCCCCGGTGGTGGGGCTCCGGCTCTCCGGCGAGCTGCCGGAGGGGACCACCGCCACCGACCTGGTGCTCACCATCACCGAGCTGCTGCGGCGCCACGGCGTGGTGGGCTCGTTCGTCGAGGCCTACGGCCCCGGCGTGGCCGCGCTGCCGGTGGAGACCCGGGCCACCATCGGCAACATGTCGCCCGAGTACGGGGCCACCTGCACCGTGTTCCCCATCGACCGGGCCACCATCGACTACCTGCGGTTCACCGGCCGAGACGAGGCGCACCTGGCCTTGGTCGAGGCCTACGCCAAGGCGCAGGGGCTCTGGCACCGGCCCGACGGCGAGGAGCCGGTCTACTCGGAGACGGTGGCGCTGGACCTCTCGACGGTCGAGCCCAGCCTGGCCGGCCCGGCGCGGCCGCAGGACCGGGTGGCCCTGTCCAGGGCAGGCCGGGCCTTCCGGGCAACGCTGGGGCGGGATCCCCGGTCGGCGGGCGCCCCGGCCGGCGCGGGGGAACCGGCCGGCGCCGGCGACCACCGCCTCACCGACGGGGACGTGGTCATCGCCGCCATCACCAGCTGCACCAACACCTCGAACCCGCAGGTCCTGGTGGCCGCCGGGCTGCTGGCCCGGCGGGCGGTCGAGCGGGGCCTGGCCACGAAGCCCTGGGTGAAGACGTCGCTGGCCCCGGGGTCACGGGTGGTGATGGACTACCTGGGCCGGGCCGGGCTGGTGGAGCCCCTGGAGCAGCTCGGCTTCTACCTGGTCGGCTTCGGCTGCACCACCTGCATCGGGAACTCCGGCCCCCTCCTGCCCGGCCTGTCCGAGCAGGTGCAGGCGGGCGAGCTCTCGGTGGCCGCCGTGCTCTCGGGCAACCGCAATTTCGAGGGCCGCATCCACCCCGACGTGCGCCTGAACTACCTGGCGTCGCCCCCGCTGGTGGTGGCCTACGCCCTGGCCGGGACCGTGGACGTCGACCTCACCACCGACCCGCTGGGCACCGACCGCGACGGCCAACCCGTCTACCTGGCCGACCTGTGGCCGAGCGCCCACGAGGTGGCGGCGGCGGTGCGGTCGTCCCTCACCTCCGACGAGTTCCGCAGCCGCTACGCCTCGGTGTTCGACGGCGACGAGCGGTGGCGGTCGATCGAGGCCGGCGAGGGCCAGACGTTCGGCTGGGACGCCGGGTCGACCTACGTCCTGCAGCCGCCCTACTTCGAGGGCATGGGCATGGCCCCGCCGCCGGTGGCCGACATCCGGGGCGCCCGGGTGCTGGCCCTGCTGGGCGACAGCGTCACCACCGACCACATCTCCCCCGCCGGCTCGATCAAGCCCACCTCGCCGGCGGGCGAGTACCTCACCGGGCACGGCGTGGCCCGCCAGGACTTCAACTCCTACGGCGCCCGGCGGGGCGACCACGAGGTGATGGTGCGCGGCACCTTCGCCAACGTGCGCCTGCGGAACCTCCTGGCCCCGGGGACCGAGGGCGGGGTGACGCGCCACCTGCCGGACGGGGAGGAGACCACGATCTACGAGGCCGCCGAGCGCTACCGGCAAGAGGGCGTGCCCCTGGTGGTGCTGGCCGGCCAGGAGTACGGCTCGGGCTCCAGCCGGGACTGGGCGGCCAAGGGCACCCGGCTGCTCGGGGTGCGGGCCGTGCTGGCCGAGAGCTACGAGCGCATCCACCGCTCGAACCTGGTGGGCATGGGGGTGGTGCCCCTGCAGTTCGCCCCCGGCGACTCGGCGGCCTCCCTCGGCCTCACCGGCCACGAGACCTTCGACGTGACCGGCCTGGCCGCCCTGGGCGACGGGGCCCTGCCGAAGAAGGAGGTGGCGGTGCGGGCCACCCGGGAGGACGGCACCACGGTCGACCTGACGGCCCGGGTACGGATCGACACCCCGATGGAGGCCGAGTACTACCGCCACGGGGGCATCCTCCCCTACGTGCTGCGCCAGCTCGCCGGGTAGCGCCGCCGTCCCGGGACCGGCGGCAGGCGGCCAGGCGGGAGCCGGCGGGACCACACGCCGGCCACGGCCCGGCGGCACACCGTCGGCCGGCCGGCACCGGCCTGTCGGCCGGGTCAGGTCGTGCGCACCACCCGGAACGCCTCGGCCAGCGAGCCCTCGGGCAGCCCGGCCGACCGGGCCAGGCCGGTGGACCACTCCCGCAGCATGGGCTCCAGGTGCTCGCCGTCGCCCACCTGGCTCCGGTGGCTGCGCAACGCCGCCACCTTCTGCCCGAAGGTGGCAGTGGTGTCCACGGCCACCGTGGCCTCGGGGGAGGCCATAAGCCACAGCTCGTCCACCGTGTGCGGCTCCAGCCCCTCGGCCAGCAGCTCGGGGTGGGCGAAGGGGTTCCGGGCGTCCGGGTAGACGGCGCAGGTGGCCGCCTCGCCGGCCGCCAGGTGGTCGGGGTGGCTGGCGAACACCCGGTCCCAGAGGCGCTCCGGCGACTGGGCCAGCACCCGTTGCGGCCGGAACCGGCGGATGGCCCGGCTGATGTCCCGCCGCAGGTCCAGGCTGGGGGTGAGCCGCCCGTCGGCATGCCCCAGGAAGGTCACGTCGGTCACGCCCACCACGGCCGCCGCCGCCCGCTGCTCCTCCCGGCGCAGGGCCGCCATGTCGGCCCGGGGCAGGTCCCGGTCGTCCCCGCCGGCCTCGCCGTCGGTGGCGATGCAGTAGGCCACCGCCACCCCGGCCTCGGTGAAGGCGGCCACCGTGCCGGCGGCGCCGAAGTCGACGTCGTCAGGGTGGGCGGTGACCACCAGCACCCGGGTCACCCCGTCGTCGGGGGACCAGAGGGGGAGCGCGCCGCCGGGTGCGGTCAACGCCG
>JASHWO010000093.1 GCA_030044045.1 Acidimicrobiales bacterium | reverse complement strand
GGGGGCCCCAGGCGGGACCGTCCAGCCCGTGGCCGGGCCGCCGCCCCGACCAGCCGCCTGGCCCGCCAGGCGGGGGTGCCGGGGCGCCGCGCCCCGGCGAGTCCGCCCCCTCCGACGAGGCCGGGAGCGGCGCCGGTGCCGATGTCGGCGGGACGATCCTGACCGACGTGGCGGCCCTGGCCGCCGAGCGCGACGAGTACCTCGGGGCCCTCCAGCGCCTGCAGGCGGACTTCGAGAACTACCGCAAGCGCGTGGCCCGCCAGCAGGAGGAGCAGTCGGTCCGGACCGCCCTCGACCTGGTGGGCAAGGTGCTGCCCGTCCTGGACACCCTGGACCTGGCCCGTGCCCACCTGGGCGGCGAGGGTGAGAACGCCACGGAGGAGGCCAAAGCTCTCGACCAGGCGCGCTCGCAGCTCCTCGACGTCCTGGGCAGGGAGGGGCTGGAACGGGTGGACCAGGCCGGAGTGGCCTTCGACCCGGTGGTGCACGACGCCGTGGCCCACGCGCCGGCCGGCGTACCTCCCGCGGCCGCCGGGCCGCCGGGGTCGGCTGCTCCTGGCGGGCTCGACAGCACGGCCGGGGCGCCATCGGGTGACGTGGCGGGGTCCCCGCCTCCGGAGGAGCCAGGGGCTGGAGCCCCTGGCGGGTTCGAGAGCACGGTGGACGAGGTGCTCCGCGCCGGCTACCGCTGGCGCGGCCAGGTCCTGCGGCCGGCCATGGTCCGCGTCCGGGGTTGACATGGCGCCGCAGCGGGAGTGGTTCGAGAAGGACTACTACAAGGTGCTGGGCGTGCCCTCCACGGCCACCGACAAGGAGGTCACCAAGGCCTACCGCCAGCTGGCCAAGCAGTACCATCCCGACGCCAACCCGGGGGCGGAGGACCGGTTCAAGGACATCTCCGCCGCCTACGACGTCCTGGGCGACCCGGCCCGGCGCAAGGAGTACGACGAGGTCCGTCGCCTGGGCCCGATGGCCGGCGGGTTCGGCCGCCCCGGCGGCGGGTTCGGCGGCCCCGGTGCCGGGGGCACCTTCCGGGTGGAGGATCTCGGCGACCTGTTCGGCGGGCTGTTCGGTGGCGGCCGGCCCGGCCGGCGCCGGGCCCGCGGACCCCAGCGCGGGGTCGACGTCGAGACCGAGCTGCACCTCTCCTTCCCCGACGCCGTGCGGGGCGTGACGGCCACGGTGCACCTGCCGGAGGACACCCGGTGCCACGCCTGCAACGGCAGCGGCGCCGCGCCCGGGACCGCCACCCACGTCTGCGAGCGCTGCGGCGGCAAGGGCACGCTCGATGACAACCAGGGCATGTTCTCCCTCAGCACCATCTGCCCCCAGTGCAACGGCCGGGGGACGGTGGTGGACACTCCCTGTCCGGTCTGCCACGGCACCGGCACCGAGCGGCGGGTCCGCACGGTGAAGGTGCGGGTCCCGGCCGGGGTGGAGGACGGCCAGCGCATCCGGGTGAAGGGCCGGGGCGCGCCGGGCCAGGGCACGGCCCCCCACGGCGACCTCTACGTGGTGGTGCGGGTGGCGTCCCACCCGCGGTTCGGCCGCCGGGGGCGGAACCTCACCCTCTCGGTGCCAGTCAGCTTCCCCGAGGCGGCGCTGGGCACCACCATCACCGTGCCCACCCTGGACGACCAGGTGACCCTCCGGGTCCCGCCGGGGACGGCGCCCGGCACCCACCTACGGGTCAAGGGCCGCGGCGTCCCGGCCGGCGGCGCCGGGCGCAACGGGTCCAAGCCCGGCGACCTACTGGTGCGCATCGAGGTGGCGGTGCCGAAGGACCTCACCGCCGAGCAGCGGGCGGCCACCGAGGCGCTGGCCACCGTGCTGGACCCGCCGGCCCGGCCGGTGGCCGAGGGGGCGACGTCATGAGCGCCGGGAACGGCACCGCCCGTGGCACCGTCCCCGAGCCCGGCCGCCGGCCTGCCCACACCCCGGCGCGTCCGGTCGTCCCGGATCCCGGTGGCGGCGACGCCACCCGGGCCGTCTACGTGATCTCCGTGGCCGCCGAGCTGGCCGGGGTGCACCCGCAGACCCTGCGCGTGTACGAGCGCAAGGGGTTGCTCGATCCCTCCCGCACCACCGGGGGCAGCCGGCGGTTCTCCGAGCGCGACCTGGCCCGGCTCCGCCACATCCAGGAGCTGACCGCGGCCGGGCTGAACCTGGAGGGCGTCCGGCGGGTGCTGGTCCTGGAAGCCGAGGTGGCCCGGCTCCGGGCCGAGGTGGCGCAGGTGCGGGCCGAGGCCCGCGAGGCGGTGGAGCGCACCCACCGCAAGTACCGCCGGGATCTGGTCCCGCTGGACCAGTCGCCGGTGCCCTACGTGGCGGCCCCGCGGGCCCGGAACGGGAGGTGAGCGGCGTGGCACTCGATCCGGAGCGCTGGACGGTCAAGACCCGGGAGGCCTTCTCGGCGGCCACCCAGCAGGCGGCGGCCGCCCACCACGCCGAGGTCACCCCAGCCCATCTGCTGGCCGCGGTGCTGGCCCAGCCGGACAACGTCTCCCACCCGCTCTTGGAGAAGGTGGGCGTGGCCCCGGTCGACGTGGCCCGCCGGCTGGGCGAGGCCCTCTCCCGCCTGCCCCGGGCGGTGGGCGGGTCCGAGCCCACCCTGAGCCGGGCCGCCCGGGACGGCCTGGAGGCGGCCGACGGGCTCCGTCGCGACATGGGCGACGACTACCTCTCGGTGGAGCACCTCTTGCTGGCCTGGCCGGACGAGCTGGGGGTGTCGCGTGATCAGCTCCTGGCGGCGCTGCGCGACGTCCGGGGCAGCCACCGGGTCACCTCCCCTACCCCGGAGGAGACCTTCCAGGCCCTGGAGAAGTACGGGCGGGACCTGACCGAGCTGGCCCGCCAGGGGAAGCTCGACCCGGTGATCGGCCGGGACGAGGAGATCCGGCGGGTGATCCAGGTGCTGTCCCGCCGCACGAAGAACAACCCGGTCCTCATCGGCGATCCTGGCGTGGGCAAGACGGCCATCGTGGAGGGGCTGGCCAACCGCATCACTGCCGGCGACGTGCCGGAGGGTCTGAAGGGCAAGCGGGTGGTGGCCCTCGACCTCGGCGCCATGGTGGCCGGGGCCAAGTACCGGGGCGAGTTCGAGGAGCGGCTGAAGGCCGTGCTGAAGGAGATCACCGACGCCGAGGGCGAGGTGGTCAGCTTCGTCGACGAGCTGCATACCATCGTGGGCGCCGGCGCGGCCGAGGGCGCCATGGACGCCGGCAACATGATCAAGCCGCTCCTGGCCCGGGGCGAGCTACGCCTCATTGGCGCCACCACCCTGGACGAGTACCGCAAGTACGTCGAGAAGGACGCCGCCCTGGAGCGCCGCTTCCAGCAGGTGTTCGTGGGCCAGCCCTCGGTGGAGGACACGGTGGCCATCCTGCGTGGCCTGAAGGAGCGCTACGAGGTCCACCACGGGGTGCGCATCCAGGACGCGGCCCTGGTGGCGGCGGCCGTGCTCTCCGACCGCTACGTGACCGGCCGCTTTCTGCCGGACAAGGCCATCGACCTGGTGGACGAGGCGGCCAGCCGCCTGCGCATCGAGATCGACTCCATGCCCACCGAGCTGGACGTGGTGACCCGGCGCCTGCGCCAGCTGGAGATCGAGCGGGTGGCGTTGCAGAAGGAGTCCGACGAGGCCTCGGCCGAGCGGTTGGGCCGCCTGGAGCAGGAGCTGGCCGAGCTGACGGAGCAGGCCGACGCCATGACCGCCCACTGGCAGCGGGAGAAGGAGGCCATCGACGTCATCCGCTCGCTGAAGGGCGAGGCCGAGGAGCGGCGTGGCGCGGCCGAGCGCCTGGAGCGGGAGGGCGACCTGGCCGGGGCCAGCGCCATCCGCTACGGCGAGCTGCCCGACCTGGAGCAGCGCATCGAGGAGGGCACCGGGGCGCTGGCCCGGCTCCAGTCCGGCCAGCGCTTCTTGAAGGAGGAGGTCGACGCCGAGGACGTGGCCGAGGTGGTGAGCCGCTGGACCGGCGTGCCGGTGACCCGCCTGCTGCAGGACGAGGTGGAGAAGCTGGTGCACCTGGAGGACACCCTGCACGCCCGGGTGGTGGGCCAGGACGAGGCGGTCCGGTCGGTGGCCAACGCCATCCGGCGTAGCCGGGCCGGCCTCTCCGACCCGGGCCGGCCCATCGGCTCCTTCCTGTTCCTCGGCCCGACCGGGGTGGGCAAGACCGAGCTGGCCCGGGCCTTGGCCGAGCTCCTCTTCGACGACGAGCGGGCCATGGTGCGCGTCGACATGAGCGAGTACATGGAGAAGCACACCGTCTCCCGCCTGGTCGGGGCCCCGCCCGGCTACGTCGGGTACGAGGAGGGCGGCCAGCTCACCGAGGCGGTGCGCCGGCGGCCCTACGCCGTGGTGCTGCTGGACGAGATCGAGAAGGCCCACGCCGACGTGTTCAACATCCTCCTTCAGGTGCTGGAGGACGGGCGGCTGACCGACGGCCAGGGGCGCACGGTGGACTTCACCAACGCCGTGCTGATCATGACCTCGAACCTGCCCGGCGACCCCCAGGCCTTCTTCAAGCCGGAGTTCGTGAACCGCATCGACGACATCGTGCGCTTCCGCGTCCTGACCCAGGACGACCTGGCGGTGATCGTCGGCATCCAGCTCGGCCGGTTGCGCCGCCGGCTGGCCGAGCGGCGGCTGTCGCTGGAGGTCATGCCGGCCGCCGAGCAGATCCTGGCCCGCACGGGGTACGACCCCGACTTCGGTGCCCGGCCCCTGCGCCGGGTGATCCAGCGGGAGGTGGAGGACCGGCTGGCCCTGGCCCTGCTCGACGGCCGGTACCCGGAGGGGGCCACGGTGGTGGTCGACACCGACGGCGACGCCATCGCCCTCCGGTAACGGGGGCCCCGACCGGGCCGGACGACACGGCCGGCATGGGGCAGGGGCCCCACGCATCGGAGGAGGTCGGGGTTGGGGCCCCGACCGGGCCGGACGACACGGCCTACGATCGGGCCCTGTGGGACCACAGACCACCACCGAACGCAGGGCAGGAGGGTAGCCGGTGACCGAGATCGGGCTGGTGCTGGACGGCGGAGTGGAGCCCGGGGAGGCCGGGTCGTACCCGGTGACGAACCCGGTGCGGCCGACCGAAGTGGTGCTGGAGGCCCCGGCGGCCAGCAGCGGACAGCTCGATCGGGCGGTGGCCGCCGCCCGCCGGGCCGGGCCGGCATGGGCCGCCCTCCCCTTCGAGGAGCGGGCCAGGCTGGTGGCCGCGGCGGCCGGGCAGGTGACGGCGTCGGCTGCCGCCGACGGCGTGGCCGAGCTGCTGACCCGGGAGCACGGCAAAGTGCTCTTCGAGGCCATGTTCGACACCGGCACCATCGGCGGGATGGCCGCCGCCTTCGCCCCGCTGGCGGCCGAGGCGCTGGTGCCCCGGGTGGTGGACGCCGGGTCGTCCGGCACCCGGGTGGTGCACGAGCCGCTGGGGGTGGTGGCCGCCGTCCTGCCGTTCAACTGGCCGGTGGCGGTGATGGCCAACAAGGTGTTGCCGGCCCTGCTGACCGGCAACACGGTGGTGGTGAAGGCCCCGCCCACCTGCCCCGGGGCGGTGCTGGCCACGACGGCAGTGCTGGCCGCGGCCCTGCCCCCCGGGGTGGTCAACGTGCTGAACGGCCCCGGCGCCGAGCTGGGGCAGGCGCTGGTGTCGCATCCCGGGGTGGACGTGGTGTCGTTCACCGGCGGGCCCCGCACCGGCCAGGCGGTGATGGCCGCCGCCGCCCGGCGCACCACCCCGGTGGTGCTCGAGCTGGGGGGGAACGACCCGGCCATCCTGGCTCCCGACGTGGTGGTGGACGACGCCGTCGCCGACCGGCTGGTCGGTGCCGCCTTCGTGACCAGCGGGCAGGTGTGCATGGCGGTCAAGCGCCTCTACGTGCACGAGTCCCGGCTGGCCGGGGCGGTGGAGGCCCTGGTGGCCCGGCTCAGCCGGGAGGTGGTGGGCGACGGCCTGGCCGAGGGGGTCACCATGGGCCCGGTGCACCAGGCGGCGGCCCGGGACCGGGTGGAGCGGATGGTGGCCGAGGCCGAGGCGGGCGGGGCGCGGGTGCACCGCCCGGCCACCATCCGGCCCGAGGACGCCGGGGCTGGCGGCTACCTGGTGTCGCCGGCGCTGGTGGAGCAGCCGCCGCCAGGCTCGGCGCTGGTGCGCCAGGAGCAGTTCGCCCCGGCCCTCCCGGTGCTCGCCTACCGCGACCTGGACGAGGCGGTGGGCGACGCCAACGACAGCGAGCTCGGGCTGTGCGCCTCCATCTGGACGGGCGACGCCGACCTGGCGGCCTCGGTGGCCGCCCGCCTGCAGGCGGGCACGGTGTTCGTCAACGACCACGGCATGTCGGCCATGGACTACCGGGCGCCGATGGGTGGCTGGAAGGAGTCCGGCTTCGGGCTGGAGCTGGGGCCCGAGGGCATGCAGGCCCTCACCCGCCCGAAAACGGTCCTCACCCGCCCGGTAGCCGCCGCCGGCTGACCGGCCCGCCGCCGCACGCCGGCGTGGCTGCAGGCGGCGCAAGTGGCGCAGGCGCCGCAGGTGAGGCCGGGGGCCGGCCGCTCGCGCTCGGTATCAATACCTGTTTCGCCGTCAAGCGGTGGCCGGAGCCGGCGCGCTGGGCCGCCATCGTCGCCGACGACCTAGGGATGGACGAGTGCCAGGTCACCCTCGACCTGATGGACCCCGGGCTCGACATGGCGCCGAGCGCCGCCTACGCCGCGTCGGTGCGGCAGGCCTGCGAGGCCGCCGGCGTCGCGGTGCACAGCCTCTTCACCGGCCTGGCCGCCTACTCGGCCAACCTCCTCCTGCACCCCGAGCCCGGGATGCGGGAGTCGGCGCACCGGTGGTTCGAGCGAGCCATCGAGCTCGGGGCGGTCGCCGGGGCGCGGGGCGTCGGCGGCTACCTCGGCGCGCTGAGCGTGGCCGACGCCGCCGACCCGGCCCGTCGCCGGTCGCTCCTGGCCGAGCTGGGCACACGGCTGCAGCGGCTGGCCGGCCGGGCGTCGGCCGCCGGGCTCGACCACCTCCAGATGGAGAACATGGCGGTGCGGCGAGAGCCGGGCTCGGTGATCGAGGAGATGCACGAGCTCGAGTCGCTGGCCGCCGGCTCGGCCGTGCCCTGGGTGCTCTGCCTCGACCTGGGCCACCCGTGCGCCTTGCGGACGGGCACCCGGAGCGACGACCCGGTGGCGTGGCTGGGCGAGCGCTGGGCCCACCCGCCCGTGCTCCAGATCCAGCAGGCCAACCGGGACGCCTCCCTCCTTCTGCATTTTTCGAGGTCATCCACCCGCCCGAGGCGGACGACGCCACCGTCCTCTCGGACCTCCGTCGCAGTGCCGGGTACTGGCGGGCGGCGATCGCCGCGACGGGCCCCGTTGCCTCACGTCAAATCCTCCGGGAACCCTGAGTCGTTGCCTCACGAAGAACCCTCCGCCTGACGAGGGGCGTTGAAGGCCCGGTTGACTGGCCGGTAGGT
>JASHWO010000092.1 GCA_030044045.1 Acidimicrobiales bacterium | reverse complement strand
GGGGCCCCACGCCTCGGAGGAGCCGGGGGTTGGGGCCCCCGGCGGGCTGGGCCGCACGGCCACCGGCCTGGACAGGTATTCTTTACCTATGGTACGGAAGGTAAAGCATACAGGGCGGGCTGGGGAGAGCCCTCGCCGGAAGGCGGTCCCCCCGGCCAGGACGAGGGTGAGCACCAAGCACCAGGTGACGATCCCGGTGGCCGCGTTCGAGAGCGCCGGCCTCGCGGTAGGGGACCGCCTGGCGGCAAGATCGCTCGGCACCGGCAAGGTGCTGCTGGAGCGGTTCGAGAGCCCGGTCGACGCCTACGCCGGCGTGCTCACCGGGGTATGGGAGGACGGGGCGCTCGAGCGGCTGCGGTCAGAGTGGGACTGACGGTCCTCGATTCGGGGGTGCTGATCGGCCTTCTCGACGGCAGCGACGCGCACCACCGGGCGGCGACGGCGGCGCTCCGGGCGGCCGAGGAGCGCCTCGACGCGCTGGCGTTGCCGGCGCCAGCGCTGGCGGAGGTTCTCGTGGGACCGCTGCGGCGGGGCTCGGACGCAGTGTCGAGCGTGAACGGGCTCTTGTCGGGGCTCGCGGTCACCGTCCTCCCGACCGACGAGGTGGTGGCCCGCCGGGCCGCCGCGCTACGGGCTGCGGCCGGGCTGCGACTGCCAGACGCCCTGATCGTGGCGACCGCGGCGGTGGCGGGAGCGGACCGCCTCCTCACGACGGACGCTCGCTGGTCGCCCGTGGTGACCGACCATTATGCGGGCGTGATCGAGCTCGTGGGCGGATGACGAGGGCCGGTGTGGGGCGGGGGCCCCACGCCTCGGAGGAGCCGGCCATCCAGGGGCTCGCAGCGGGGCCCCCGGCGGGCCGGGCCGCACGGCCGGCGTGGGGTTGGGGCCCCACGCATCGGAGGAGCCGGGGGTTGGGGCCCCCGGCGGGCCGGGCCACACGGCCGGCCTGGGTACAGTCTGGCTATGACTGACCTGGCAGGACGGATCGAGGAGCTGTGGGCCCGGGCCGGGGATCTGACTCCGGCCGACGCCGGGGCCGCGGCCACGGTGGACGAGGCCGTCGGCCTGCTCGACCGGGGCGAGGCCCGGGTGGCCGAGGTGGGGCCGGACGGCGAGGTGGTGGTCCACGGGTGGCTGAAGAAGGCCATCCTGCTGCTGTTCCGCCTGCGGGCCATCGCGACCACCGAGGTGGGCCCCTTCGAGTACGCCGACAAGCTGCCCCTGAAGCGGGACTACGCGGCGGCCGGGGTGCGGGTGGTGCCCGGCGGGTCGGCCCGGTGGGGCAGCTTCCTCGACCGCGGGGTGGTGCTGATGCCCAGCTACGTGAACATCGGGGCCCGGGTGGGCCGGGACTCGATGGTCGACACCTGGGCCACCGTGGGGTCCTGCGCCCAGATCGGGGCGCGCGTCCACCTCTCGGGCGGGGTGGGCATCGGCGGGGTGCTGGAGCCCCCGAACGCCACCCCGGTGATCGTGGAGGACGACGCCCTGGTGGGCAGCCGCTGCATGGTCACCCAGGGGGCCCGGGTGGGGCAGGGTGCGGTGCTGGGCGAGGGCACCATCCTGAACCCGACCATCCCGGTGATCGACGCCGAGACCGGGGTGGAGCTCAGCCGGGGCGTGGTGCCGGCCTGGTCGGTGGCCGTGTCGGCCTCGCGGCGCCGGGAGTACCCGGGGGGCGAGTTCTTCCTTCCTTGCGTGCTGGTCATCAGGCGGCTGACCGAGGGGCAGCGCCACGACAAGTCCCAGCTCAACGAGGTCCTGCGCCAGCACGGCGTCTCGACGTGAGCCAGAGTGACCGGGGGGAGCAGGAGCAGCAGAGGGACCTGCTGGCCCTGGCCGCCGAGCTGGTGACCGTGGGCTCGGTCAGCCACCGGGAGGCGGCCCTGGCCGACCTGGTCGAGGAGCGGCTGTCGGCGTGCCCCTGGTTGGCCGTGGCCCGGGTCGGCGACAGCGTGGTGGCCCGCACCACCGGCGACCGGCCGCAGCGGCTGCTGGTGGCCGGCCACCTCGACACCGTGCCGCCGGCCGGCAACGCCGAGCCCCGGGTGGAGGGGGACGTGCTGTGGGGCCTGGGCGCCGCCGACATGAAGGGTGGGCTGGCGGTGATGCTCGACCTGGCCTGCACCCTCGACTCGCCGGCGGTGGACGTGACCTGGTGCTTCTACCCTTGTGAGGAGGTGGCCCGGGAGGAGAGCGGCCTGGCCCGCTTGTGGGAGGAGCGCCCCGAGCTGCTGCAGGCCGACGCGGCGGTGCTCGGCGAGCCCACGGCGGCCCTGGTGGAGGCCGGGTGCCAGGGGACGATGCGGGTGGTGGTCGAGGTCGGCGGGGTGCGGGCCCACACCGCCCGGCCGTTCACCGGCCGCAACGCCATCCACCGGCTGGCCCCGGTGCTGGAGCGGGTGGCCGGCTGGCCCGGCCGGGCGGTGGTCCTCGACGGCTGCGAGTACGTCGAGCAGCTCCAGGCCGTGGCCGTGGACGGGGGGGTGGCCGGCAACGTGGTGCCGGACCACGCCTCGGTGACCCTGAACTACCGGTACGCCCCCGACCGCCACGGCGCCGAGGCCCGCCAGTTCCTGGACGGCCTCTTCGACGGCCTGCTCGACCCGGCGTTGGGGGACCGGGTGGCGGTGGTGGACGAGGCCGACGGCGCCCTGCCGTCGCTGGACCACCCCCTGCTGGCCGACCTGGTGGCCGGCGCCGGCCAGCCGCCCCGGGCCAAGGTCGGTTGGACCGACGTGGCCAGCTTCTGGGCCCACGGGGTGCCGGCCACCAACTTCGGGCCGGGCGACCCCCTGCTGGCCCACCACCCGGACGAGCGGGTGGCGCGCACGTCGCTGGAGCGGGCCCGGGACGTGCTGCGCTCGGTCCTCACCGACCGGCGCGGTTGACGGCGCCCACCAGGAGGCCCAGGCCGGCCTGCCCCGGCAGCGAGTCGATGCGCCGGTCGATGCGGTCCGCCGCCGCTCGCCCCTCCTCGTCGCCGAAGAGGTGGGCGACGAGGAACGCCACCTCGCCGGCCGGCATCACCCCGGTGCCCACCGGCCGCCAGAACCGGCGGAGGGCCAGGCGGGTGAACCGCTGGGCCCGTCGGCTCTGCGCCAGCCGGCGATGGGCTTCGGCGGCGTAGAAGTCGATGTGCCGGCCCTCCTGCTTCATGATCCGGCGGAGCAGGTCGGCCAGGACCGGGTGGCCCTCCACCGCGGCCAGGCGGGCGTAGCCGGCCTGGGTGGTCCACTCGTTGACCGCCCCCCAGCTCATGTGCAGGGCCACGAAGGTCGGCCCGGCCATGGCCGAGGTCCCGACCCGGGTCACCACCTCCACCGCATCCCGGCAGCGGCGCCGCGTTCGCAGGGCGGCCACCCGGGGTCGCCCGGCCGGCTCGCCGTGGGCCTCCAGGACCCGGGCGATGGCCTGGCCGTGCCACAGCTCCTCGAAGGTCCAGCAGGAGAGGAAGGAGGTCACGTCCGGGTCGCGGTGGGCCGGGCTCATCAGCAGGTCGCGCAGGTAGCAGATCGTGTGGTACTCGATATCGTGCATGTAGCGCAGGCAGCGCAGGGCCCCGGGGGAGAGCGGCTGGTCGGCGAAGGCGGCGAAGTCGACCCCCTCGGTGTCGAGCCGGCCGGCCCGTTGTAGGTAGCTGTCGATGGTGGTGCGCATGGTCGTAGGCGCCGGCCCGGACGGATGACGGGCCCGGCCGGCATCCATACTGGCGCTCGGCTCCCGGCCAACGCGGGATGCAGTGTTACGTTGCCCCCGTGACCGACCCCGCGCCGAGGACGCTGCGCCCGCTGGAGATCGTGGCCGGCGCCGAGCCGGTCCGACTCGGCTCGATGCTGCTGACCGTGGTGGAGCCGCACCGGGGCCACGAGGTGGCCTACAACCGGTGGTACGAGCGGGACCATTTCTACTCGGGTTGCATGGTCGGGCCCTACAACTTCGCCGGGCGGCGGTTCGTGGCCACCGCCGATCTGAAGGCGCTGCGTGACCCGGACCCGTCGGCCGTCACCGGCGAGCCGGCCCGGGGCTCCTACGTGGCCGTGTACTGGGTGCTCGACGGCTACCACGACCTGTGGAACCGGTGGGCGGTACGCCAGGTGCGGGCGCTGCACGCCGCTGGCCGCATGTTCGAGCACCGTGACCACGTGCACACCCTCCTCTACCGTTTCGCCTGGTCGTACCAGAAGGACCCGGAAGGGGTGCCGGTGGAGCTGGCCCTCGACCATCCCTACGAGGGCTTCGTCCCGGTGTGGGTCGACCGGGCCGACGGCGTGACCGACGAGGCGCTGGGGGAGTGGCTGCGCACCGAGCACCTGCCGGACCTGGTGCCGGGGACCGACGCCGACCTGGTGGCCGCCTTCACCCCGCTGCCCCTCCTGATCGACGCCCCGGGCGACGTGCCCCGGCAGGAGGCCGCCGACCGGCGGACCCTGCTGTTGTGGTTCCTCCACGCCCACCCGGCCGCGGCCTGGGAGCCGGTGATGGCCGAGCACCGGCGTCGGCTGGCGGCGTCGGGGTTGGGGCAGGTGGTGGCCGCGCTGCCGTTCAAGCCGACGATCCCCGGCACCGACACCTACACCGACCAGCTCTGGGGCTGACAGCCGCCGGGCGGGGCGGTGGTCGCCAGGCGGGGCCGACGGTCGCCACCGCGCCGTCCGGAGCAGGCATCCGGGGCGGGCCCCCGGGGTGCCGCCGGCCATGACCCGGCACGACCCCACCGGTGGGTGTGAAATGGTGGCATGTCACACGTCGGTCGCCTACGTCGAGCCACCGTCACGGTCGTCGCGGCCTCGTCGCTCCTGGGCCTGGTCCTCTCGGCCTGCAGCAGCCCGCCGGCGGCCGGGGCCGGCGAGCGGTACTACGTGTCACTGGGCGACTCCTACTCGGTCGGCTACCAGCCGTCGCCGAAGGCCGGCGCCACTGGCGGCTACACGGCCGTGGCGGCGGCGGGCACCCACCTGAGGCTGGCCAACTTCGGGTGCGGCGGCGCCACCACCACCAGCATCCTCCAGACGGTCGGGTGCGCCTCCCCCTACGGCCCGCCGGCGGCCACCGGCCGGATGACGTACCCCCACCAGACCCAGGCGGCGGCGGCCGAGGCGT
>JASHWO010000091.1 GCA_030044045.1 Acidimicrobiales bacterium | reverse complement strand
CGGCATCCGCGAGCACGGCATGGGCGCGGTGATGACCGGCATGGCCCACCACGGCGGGGTGCTCCCGGTGGGCGGCACCTTCTTCGTGTTCAGCGACTACATGCGGGGCGCCGTCCGCCTGGCCGCGCTCTCCCGGGCCCACGTGGTCTACTCCTGGACCCACGACTCGGTGGGGCTGGGCCAGGACGGCCCCACCCACCAGCCGGTGGAGCACCTAGCGTCGCTCCGGGCCATGCCCGGCCTGGCCGTGGTGCGCCCGGCCGACGCCAACGAATGCGCCCAGGCCTGGCGGCTGGCCGTCGACGGCGACGGCCCCACCGCCCTGGTGCTGAGCCGCCAGGACCTGCCAGTGCTGGCCGGCACGGCCGAGCTGGCGCCCGAGGGCGTGGCCCGGGGGGGCTACGTGCTGGTGCCCGAGGAGGGCGGCCCGGCCGACGTGGTGCTGGTATCGACCGGCAGCGAGGTGCACGTCTGCGTGGCCGCCGCCGGGCTGCTGGCCGGCCGGGGCCTGCGGGCCCGGGTGGTGTCGCTCCCCTGCTGGGAGTGGTTCGGGGCCCAGGACCCGGCCTACCAGGAGTCGGTGTTGCCGGGGGGCGTGCCCCGGCTGTCGGTGGAGGCCGCCGCCTCGTTCGGCTGGTCCCGCTACGCCGACGCCTCGGTCTCGATCGACACCTTCGGCACCTCCGCCCCCGGGGCCACGGTGCTGGCCGAGATGGGCTTCACCCCCGAGCACGTGGCCGAGCAGGCGGTGGCTCTGCTCGGTCCCCAAGCCATGGAGGTCCGATGACCAGGCTCCACGACCTCTACGCCCAGGGCCAGAGCCCGTGGCTCGACAACCTGCGGCGGGACTGGCTCACCGGCGGGACGCTGGCCGGGCTGGTGGCACAAGGCGTGCGCGGCGTGACCTCCAACCCCACCATCTTCGCCAAGGCCATCGCCGGCGAGGCCGACTACGACGAGCAGTTCGCCTCGCTGGTCCCCACCCACACGGTGGAGGCAGCCTACTGGGAGCTGGTGGTGCGGGACATCGAGGACGCCCTGGCCGTGCTGCGCCCCGTGCACGAAGAGAGCGACGGGGCCGACGGCTTCGTCTCGCTGGAGGTGGCGCCCTCCCTGGCCCACGACACCGGGGGCACGGTGGCCGCCGCCCGCTCCCTGCACGAGCGCATCGACCAGCCGAACCTGCTGGTGAAGGTGCCGGCCACCCGGGCCGGGGTGCCGGCGATACGCACGATGATCGGCGAGGGGCGGAGCATCAACGTCACCCTCATCTTCGGGCTGGACCGCTACGACGAGGTGATGGCGGCGTACCTCGGCGGCCTGGAGGACCACCTGGCGGCCGGGGCCACCGACCTGTCGGGGGTGCACAGCGTGGCCTCCTTCTTCGTCAGCCGGGTGGACACCGAGGTCGACCGCCGCCTCGAGGATCTGGCCCAGGGGGACGCGGCCGTCCTCGGCCTGCGAGGCCGGGCCGCGGTGGCCCAGGCCCAGGAGGCGTACCAGCACTTCCGGCGGACCTTCTCCGGGCCTCGCTGGGAGGCCCTGGCGGCCCGGGGAGCCCGGGTGCAGCGCCCGCTGTGGGCCTCCACCTCCACCAAGAACCCGGCCTACCCCGACCTCCTCTACGTCGACACGTTGATCGGGCCGGACACGGTGAACACCATGCCCGACCAGACGCTGGACGCGGTGCTGGACCACGGGATGATCGCCCGCACCGTCGACGCCGACCCCGGCGAGGCGGCGGCCACCCTGGCCGAGCTGGCCCGGGTCGGCATCGACATGGACGACGTGGCGGCCACCCTGGAGGACGAGGGCGTGCACTCGTTCGCCAAGTCCTTCGACGAGCTGCTGCAGACCCTCGCCGACAAAGCGGCGGCGCTCAGCCGGCGTGGGGCAGGGGCCCCACGCAACAGAGGAGCCCGGGGTCGGGGCCCCGGGCGGGCGCAACAGCTCGGCTGAACACGGCACGGGCCAGGATCTGGCGCACCCGGTGCACGAGGAGGAGGAACGGATGAAGATCGGCATGATCGGCCTGGGCAAGATGGGCGCCAACATGACCGAACGCCTGCTCGGGGGCGGACACGAGGTGGTGGCCTTCGACCTGTCGGCCGAGGCCCGGGCCGCGGTCGGGGCCAAGGGGGCGGCCACCGCCTCGTCCATTGCCGAGCTGGCCGGCCTGCTGGCCCCGCCCCGGGCGGCCTGGGTCATGGTGCCCTCGGGCCAGCCCACCGACGACACCATCGAGGAGCTGGCCACCCACTTCGAGCCGGGCGACGTGGTGATCGACGGCGGCAACTCCAACTACAAGGAGGCGGGGCCCACGGCCGAGCGGCTGGCCGAGAAGGGCATCGGCTTCGTCGACGCCGGGACGTCCGGCGGGGTGTGGGGGCTGACCGAGGGCTACTGCCTCATGGTGGGAGGCACCGATGAGTCGGTGGCCCTGGTGGAGCCGGCGCTCAGGACCCTGGCCCCGGAGGGCGGCTACGCCCACGTGGGCCCGGTGGGGGCGGGCCACTTCGTGAAGATGGTCCACAACGGCATCGAGTACGGCATGATGCAGGCCTACGCCGAGGGGTTCGAACTCATGAAGTCGGCTGAGGAGTTCTCGCTCGACCTCCACGAGATCGCCGCCATCTGGCGCTACGGGTCGGTGGTGCGGAGCTGGCTGCTGGAGCTCATCGAGCGGGCCACCCGGGACGGCGCCGGGCTGGAACAGATCGCCCCGGTGATCGTGGACTCGGGCGAGGGTCGCTGGACGGCGCTGGAGGCCATCGACCGGGCGGTCCCGGCCCCGGTCATCACCGCCGCCCTCTTCAACCGCTTCAGCTCGCGCGACGCCGACTCCTACGCCAACAAGCTGGTGGCTGCCATGCGCAACCAGTTCGGCGGCCACGCCGTCACCCTGGAGGGCGGCGGGCAGGGCATGGAGACCAAGACGCCGGTGGGCGAGTGACCGGGCTGGCCCCGCCGCAACGCACGCCGCCGCTGGCCCTGGTCATCTTCGGGGCCTCGGGCGACCTGACGTCGCGCAAGATCCTGCCGGCCCTGGCCAACCTGGCCGACCGGGGACGGCTGAGCGACAACTTCACGGTGATCGGGGTGGCCCGCACTGACTGGACGGACGAGGAGTTCCGCCAGGCGGCGTTGAAGGACCAGGCCGGGGAGCGGTGGCGATCGCTGGTGGAGCGGTTCCGCTACGTGCCGGGCGAGTACGCCTCCACCGAGACCTTCGACCGGCTGAAGGGGCTACTGGCCGAGGCCGACCAGCGCTACGGCACCGTCGGCAACCGGGTCTACTACCTGGCCACCATCCCCTCGATGTTCGCCATGGTAGCCGAGGCGCTGGCCAAGGAGGGCTGCAACGTGCCCGGCGAGGGCGGCCAGTTCGCCCGGCTGGTGGTGGAGAAGCCCTATGGGCGGGACCTACAGAGCGCCCTCGAGCTCGACCGGGCCGTCCACACCGCCTTCGACGAGGACCAGATCTTCCGCATCGACCATTACATGGGCAAGGAGACGGTGCAGAACGTCCTGGCCCTGCGCTTCGCCAACGCCATCTTCGAGCCCATCTGGAACCGGCGCTACGTGGAGCAGGTGCAGATCACCGTGGCCGAGAGCCTGGGGGTGGAGCACCGGGGGGGCTTCTACGAGACGGCTGGCGCGTTGCGGGACATCGTGCAGAACCACGTGATGCAGGTGCTGGCCCTCACCTTGATGGAGGCGCCCACCGGCATGGACGCCCAGCACATCCGGGACGAAAAGGTCAAGCTGCTCAAGGCCGTCGACATCCCCACCCCCGACGAGGCGGTGGACAAGTCGGTGCGGGGCCAGTACCTGGCCGGGGTGGTCGACCAGGTGGCCGTGCCCGCCTACCGGGCCGAGGAGGGGGTGGCGCCGGACAGCGTCACCGAGACCTACGTAGCCCTGCGCCTGCGGGTGGAGAACTGGCGGTGGGCCGGGGTGCCCGTCTACGTGCGCACCGGCAAGCGGCTGCCGGCCCGGGTCACCGAGGTGGCCCTGCAGTTCCACAACGTGCCGTTCCTGGCCTTCGAGGGGGAGCTGTCCCGCCAGCTCCGACCGAACACGCTGGTGTTGCGCATCCAGCCGAACGAGGGCATCAGCCTCCACTTCGGGGCCAAGGTGCCGGGCGAGGCCTTCCGGGTGCAGTCGGTGGCCATGGACTTCCAGTACCAGACGGCCTTCACCGACACCGGGCAGGCCGACGGCTACCCCCGCCTGCTCCACGACGCCATGTGCGGCGACCCCATGCTGTTCATCCGCACCGACGAGGTGGAGCAGGCCTGGCGCATCGTCGACCCCTACCTGGAGGCGTGGTCGGAGCCAGGCGGCGGCCTCCACTTCTACGAGGCCGGCACGTGGGGGCCGCACATCGCCGACCTGCTGCTGGAGCGGTCGGGGGACTCGTGGCGGGTGCCGGCGCTTTGAACGTGCCGGCCGGTGGCGTCGGC
>JASHWO010000090.1 GCA_030044045.1 Acidimicrobiales bacterium | reverse complement strand
CCGCGGCGGCAGGTCCTCCAGCCGGACCTGGTCCTGGGCCAGCCACTCCCCGTAGGGGTGCTCGGCGACCAACTGGGCCTTGATCTCGTCGTCGTCGACGATGCGCCCGAGCGAGGTGTCCACCAGGAACATCCGCCCCGGCTGGAGCCGGCCCTTGCGCACCACCGTGGCCGGATCCAGGTCGAGCACGCCCACCTCGCTGGCCAGGACCACCAGCCCGTCGTCGGTGACCCAGTAGCGGGCCGGGCGCAGGCCGTTCCGGTCGAGGACCGCTCCCACCACCGTGCCGTCGGTGAAGGCCACCGCCGCCGGCCCGTCCCAGGGCTCCATGAGCGAGGCGTGGTAGCGGTAGAAGGCCCGGCGGGCCGGGTCCATCGTGGCGTGGTTCTCCCACGCCTCGGGGATCATCATGAGCACGGCGTGGGGCAGCGAGCGCCCGCCCAGGTGCAGCAGCTCCAGTACCTCGTCGAACGACGCCGAGTCGCTGGCTCCCGGGGTGCAGATCGGGTACACCCGCGACAAGTCGCCGGGGACGAGGTCGGTCTCGAGCAGGGCCTCCCGGGCTCGCATCCAGTTCCGGTTCCCGGCCAAGGTGTTGATCTCGCCGTTGTGGGCCAGGTAGCGGTAGGGGTGGGCCAGCGGCCAGCTCGGGAAGGTGTTGGTGGAGAAACGGGAGTGCACCAGCGCCAGACCGGTCTCCACCCGCTCGTCACCGAGCTCAGGGAAGAACTGGCGGAGCTGGTGGGAGGTGAGCATCCCCTTGTAGACCAGGGTACGGGCCGACAGCGAGGGGAAGTACACGCCCTCCACCCGCTTGCGCACCACGAAGGCCAGCCGGTCCAGGGCCAGGGGGTCCGGCACGGCCGGTTCGTCCCGCTCGTTCCGCCGGGCCAGGAACGCCTGCTCGATGTGGGGCTGGGCCCGTCGGGCGGTCTCGCCCAAGCTGGAGGGGTCGATCGGCACCTCCCGCCAGCCGAGCACGGCCAGCCCCTCCTCTTCGGCCATGGCGGCCACCTGGGACCGGGCCTTGGCCGCATCGTCCGGGTCGACCGGCAGGAAGGCCAGCCCGGCGGCGTAGCGACCGGCTTCGGGCAGATCCACGCCGGCCTCGGCCGCCAGCAGGCGGTGCGGGACCTGGAGCAGGATGCCCGACCCGTCGCCGGTGGCCACCTCGGCCCCTGAGGCGCCACGGTGGGCCAGCCGCTCGAGCACGGTGAGGGCCTGCTGCACGATGCGGTGGCTGCGCCGGCCCTGCAGGTCGGCGACCATGCCCACGCCACAGGCGTCGTGCTCTCGTGCTGGGTCGTAGAGGCCGGCGGCGGCGGTGCCGCCACGGTCCGGGGTGGCCATGGGCGTCCTTCTTCCGGGCTGGTTCACGTCGCTGCCGCCCGGGACGACGCTGGCCCTGGAGCAGTCAAGGAAGTCTACACGGCCCCAGCAGGCTCGTATCATCCCACCATGGATGCCATCTTCGTCGGTGGCGGCGTGATCGGCCTCTCCGCTGCCTGGGTGGCGGCCCGCCGCGGCATGGAGGTGGCAGTGGTCGACCCGGCGCCGGGGCGGGGCGCCTCCTGGGTGGCGGCCGGCATGCTGGCCCCGGTGACCGAGGCCACCTTCGGCGACGAGGCGCTGGTCCCCCTGCTGGTGGCTGGGGCCGAGCGCTGGCCCGACTTCGCCGACGCGCTGGGCGCCGCCGCTGGGTGCGCGGTCGGGTACCGCACCTGTGGCACGGTGGTGGTGGCCCTGGACGGCTCCGACCGGGCGGTGGTGGACCAGCTCGTGGACTACCGTCGCACGCTCGGGTTGGACACCACCCGGCTCTCGGCCAGCGAGTGCCGCCGGCTCGTCCCGGCCCTGGCCCCCGGGATCCGGGGCGGTGCCGAGGTGCCCGGCGACCACCAAGTCGACAACCGCCTGCTGCTGACCGCCCTGCTCACCGCGTGCGAGCTGGCCGGGGTGACCCTCGTCCGGCGCCGGGCCGCGGCAGTGGTGACCGGCCCGGACGGGGCCGCCGCCGGGGTCCGCTGCCAGAACGGCCTGGTGCTGGAGGCCGGGGCGGTGGTGGTGGCCGCCGGTACCGGGAGCCCAGACGTGGAGGGCGTGCCCCTCCCCCCGGTGCGCCCGGTCAAGGGGCACGTGCTGCGCCTGCGGGGACCGGCCGACCTGCTGCCCTGCACCGTGCGCGGCCTGGTCCGCGGGCGGGCCTGCTACCTGGTGCCCCGGCGGGACGGGCAGGTGGTAGTGGGGGCCACCGCCGAGGAGCGGGGCGAGGACCGGTCGGTGCAAGCCGGGTCGGTGCACGCCCTGCTCGATGACGCCCGGACCCTGGTGCCCGGGGTGGACGAACTGGAGCTGGTGGGCTGCGAGGCCGGCCTGCGCCCGGCCACCCCCGACAACGGCCCGGCGGTGGGCTGGACGAAGGTCCCCCGCCTGGCCGTGGCCACCGGCCACTACCGCAACGGGGTACTGCTGGCCCCCCTCACCGCCGAGGCGGTGGCTGACCTGCTCACCGGGGACGAGGTACCGGCAAGCCTGGCTACCTTCGGGCCGGACCGGTGATCACCCTGAACGGCGAGCCGGTCGAGTCGCCGCCGGGCACCACCGTGGCCGAGGTGGTGGCCACGCTCTGCCCATCGGGCCGGGGGGTGGCGGTGGCCGTCGATCGCGAGGTGGTGCCCCGGTCCCGCTGGAGCTCGACCGTGATACCCGACGGGGCCAGCGTGGAGGTGGTGACCGCGGCCGCCGGGGGGTAAGACTGGCGCGATGCCCGGGACGACGGCGTTGGTCCTGGCCGGCGGGGGCGCCAAGGGCGCGTTCGAGGCCGGGGCGGTCAAGTACCTGGTGGAGGAGGAGGCGGTCACCCCCGACGTGATCACCGCCACCTCGGTCGGCGCCATCTGCGCCACCATGCTGGCCCAGGCTCGCACCCACCAGGAGCTACTGGGCCGGGTGCGGGAGCTCCACGACGCCCTGTTGGCCATGACCCACACCGAGCTGCTCTTCGGCCGCCAGCCCTGGCTGGGGGCGCTCGACGGGACGCCGTTCGGGGCCGCCGTCGACGCCTACGTGACCGAGCGCACCCGGCCGCCAGTACCCGGCCGACCGGCCGCCGAGCCGCCCCCGCCACGGTCCCACCGGCAGTGGGGCGCCGCCGCGCTGCGGGCCCTGCCCCGGCTGCTGCGGGCCCACCGAGCCTACCGGGACAACCCCCGCTCGGTCTTCACCCTCGACCCACTGGCCGACGCCCTGCGCCACGGCGGCACCCTGGCGCCGGTGGACCCGGCTCTGGTGGCCCGGCCCGGACTGGAGCTCCGGCTGGCCGTCACCGCGCTGGGAGCGGGGGTGCTGCGCTTCGTGACCGGGCGCGGCGAGCTGGTCGAGGCCGACGGGATCACCCCGGTGGCCGGGGCCGGGCCGGTCGACCTGGTAGAGGGGGCCCTGGCCTCGGCCAGCGTGCCCCTGGTCTTCCCGCCCCGGGTGCTGGGCGGCGACGTCTACGTCGACGGCGGCGTGGTGGACATCGTCCCGGTGGCCGCCGCCGCCCGGCTGGGTGCCACCCGCATCTACGCCGTGCTCGCCGTGCCGCTGGCGCAGCCGCCCGACCACCGCGACTTCTCGCAGGCCAGCGGGGCCGCCGTGTTCCTGCGGTCGGTGGGGCCGATCGCCGTCGCCGCCCGCCAGCAGGCGAACCTCCGCCCGCCGCTGCCGCCGGAGGTGCAGGTCACGGTGATCGACCCGGTCATCGACGTGGTGGGGCCGTTCGAGGTGTCCCAGGGGCTCATGCTCCTGGACATGGACTACGGCTGGCTGCGGGCGGCCGACGTGCTGGCCGAGATCCCCGAGGCCGTGCGCCGGCGGGCGGCGGCGGCGGCGGACGAGGTGGTGGCAGCGCGTACCCGGGCCTGGCACTGCGAGGAGGCGGCCTGGGTTGCCGGCCGGGCCACGGCCAGGCAGCGGGCGGAGATCGAGGACTGTAAGCGGGCGGTGCGCGATGCCTTGGCCGAGCGCAAGGGGCTAGGCCTGCCCGCGCCGCCTGACGCCGACCGCTGGTGGGCCGGGTACGAGCAGCACCACGGGCCGCGGCCGGCCGGGCTGCCCTGACGGGGACGGCTACCGGCGCACGTGGTGGCTCCAGCCGCGGCCGTCCCACCAGCGGTCGCCCGGCAGGCCCGACGGGTCGGGGTACCAACCGGCGGGCGGCAGTGTCGCCGGCGGCGGTGGTGGGGGTGGCACGGGGACT
>JASHWO010000089.1 GCA_030044045.1 Acidimicrobiales bacterium | reverse complement strand
CTAAAGCCCCTGCAGGGTTGGCATGTGGCCAGGAACCCCTTCCACCCCATCTTCGGGGTCGGGGATGGGCAGGCCCTCGTCGGCGAGACCCTCGAGGTGCAGGGGGATCGCCTCCCGGATGAGCCGCTCCACCTCCTCGCGGCTCTCGCCGGCCACGCCGAGACCCGGCAGGGCGGGCGCATAGGCGCCCCAGCTCGTCGGGCCCTGCTCGATGATCACCGTCCAGGTCGCCATTCCTGACCTCGCAATCCTGCCTGGCGAAGGATGTTCCTCAGGGTACCGCGCGGCACCTCGGTGCTGGGCTTGCCCGCCACCGTGACCGTGCCCGGCTTCTCTGGGTGCACGAACTGGCGATGGCTCCCACGCTGGCGCGCCTGAACCCAGCCGTCGCGTTCCAGCCGCCGGATCACGTCGCCGACCTTCACCACGCGCCGGCGGCACGGATTCGCCGACGCGTGGTGGCCGGGCCGCCCTTGTCGTGCTGCTTGACGCCGTTCGGCATGGAACAGAACGGTCGCCACCCGGCGGACGGTGCACCGGGTGGTCACGGCCCTCACGCGGGAGGGAGTTGCCTGGCCCTCGGTGTCAATCGATACCGATTTGGCGCTGCTGGCGCTACTATGGCGCCATGCCCAGCGTGCAGATCAAGAACGTCCCGGACGAGGTCCACGCGGTCCTGCGCCAGCGAGCGGCGGTGGCGCACCAGTCCCTGCAGGAGTACCTGAGGGCCCGGCTGATCGCCGAGGCGGGCGAGCCGACCGTCGAGGAGGTCCTCGACCGGGCGGGAGGCCGCGCCGGGGGATCGGTGCCGCTGGCGGCTGCGGTGGCGGCGCTCCGTGCTGACCGTGATCGTCGTTGACGCCAGCGTCCTGGCCACCGCGCTCGGCGACGACGGCCCCGACGGCGACCAGGCCCGGGCCCGACTGCGACCGGAGCGTCTGGCCGCCCCTGACCTGATCGACCTCGAAGTCGCGTCGGTGTGGCGGCGCCAAGTGCGGGAGCGGACCATGGACGGCCGCCGCGCCGCGCTGGCGCTGGCGGACCTGACGGCGCTGCCACTGCGGAGGGCGCTGCACTGGCCGCTGGTCGCCCGCTGCTGGGAGCTCCGCGACAGCCTGACGGTCTACGACGCGTCGTACGTGGCGCTGGCCGAGCTGCTGGACGTGACCCTGCTCACCGGCGACCGGCGGCTGGCGAGGGCCCACGGTCCCCGCTGCCCCGTCGAGGTGCTGCACCCAGTCTGCTGACCGGCAGGGGTGTGGGCACGCCGGGAGGGTGGGGGATCACACCGGGCGGTGGGCCACCGCCTCGTCGAGGGCGGCAGCGTCGGCCGGGGTGAACGGCACGTAGCCGGTGCCGGCCGCCGGCCCAACGACCCTCGGCCCGCCGGCCACCGCCGTCCCTCCGGCCGCCCACCACACCGGGTCGGCCGTGTGCCACCGCTCAGCCCGCAAGGCCCGCACCTGCACTTTGTGGGTGGCGGTCACGGGCAGGTGCGCCGCCACCCGGACCAGGCGCGGCGCCCACTTCGTCCCCAGGTCCTCCTGGGCGGCCAGGAAGCGGGCGAAGCCGGCCGGGTCGAAGGCGGCCCCCTCCCGCAGCTCCAGCGCGGCCATCACCTGGTCGCCGACGACCGGGTCGGGCACGGCGTAGACGGCGGCCAGGACCACGTCGGGGTGGCGGGCCAGGATGCGCTCGACCGGGGCGGCGGCGAAGTTCTCGCCGTCCACCCGGAGCCAGTCGTGGTCCCGGCCGGCGAAGTAGAAGAAGCCCTGCTCGTCGCGGTAGGCCAGGTCGCCGGTCCAGTACCACCCGTGGCGCAGCCGGGCTCGCTCCGCCTCCTCGTTGCGCCAGTAGCCCTCGAACCCGGCCCCGCCGCCCCGGCTCACCAGTTCGCCGATGGCCTGGTCGGCGTTGACCAGCCGCCCCGGCCCGTCGAAGCGGGCCGCCGGGCACTCCTCCCCGGTGGCCGGGTCGAGCACCACCGTGCCCTCGGGGGCCCGGCCCAGCGCGCCGGGCGGGGTGTCCGGCGTGCGCTGCACGGAGGCCCCGCCCTCGGTGGAGCCATAGGCGTCGACCACGGTGCAGCCGAACCGCTCGGCAAACCGCTCGACGTCGGCCCGGCCCCCCTCGTTGCCGAAGGCCCGGACCAGCGGGTTGTCGGCGTCGTCCGGCCGCGCCGGGGTGGCCAGCACGTAGGCCAGGGGCTTGCCCACGTAGGTGAAGTAGGTGGCCCCGACGCGGCGCACGTCGGGCAGGAACCCCGAGGCCGAGAACCGCCCCCCGCGGGGCAGGGCCACCGCCGCCCCGGCGGCCAGCGCCGGCGCCCACCCGACCATCAGGGCGTTCGAGTGGAAGAGGGGCATGGGGAGGTAGCAGACGTCGGCCGGGGTGAGCCCGACCATCTCGACGACCACCGAGGCGATGCGGGCCATCCGGCCTTGGGTGCAGCGGCAGGCCTTGGGCGCGCCGGAGGTGCCGGAGGTGAAGAGGAGCCAGCCGAGGCTGTCGGGGCCCACGCCGGTGGCGGCGGGGTCCGGGGGCGCGGCCCCGGCGTAGGGGGCGAGCGCGGCGGCGCTCGCCGGGTGGTCGACCACCACCACCCGGGGGCACTCCGCCGAGACCGGGCCCAGGGCACCCCCGAGATCCCGCCCGTCCACCAGGGGCAGGTGGCCGGCGGAGGTCACCAGGAGCTGGCACTCGGTGTGGGACAGGTCCCGGGCCAGCTCGTCGCCCCGGTGGGTGGGGTTGGCCCCGACGGCCACCGCCCCGGCCAGGGCCGCCGCCTGGAGCCACAGGACGTGCTCGGTGACGTTGTCGAGCAGGAGAGCCACGTGGAACGGGCCCGGCCGGCGGTGGTCGGCCAGCCAGGCGGCCCGGCACGCTGCCTCGGCCACCACCTCGGCGTGGGCGTAGGTCCGCCCGGTGGTGACCAGCCCCGGCCGGGGGTCGCCGGCCCGGCGCAGGACGAGCTCGGCCACCGTGCCGGGGGCCGGGTCGGGAGCGGTCACTGCCTGCCACCTCCTGCCCGCCGTGACCAGGGACGTCGGGCTCGTTTCTGGAACACGTTGCACTTTATCGGCCGGGGTGCTACCGTCGCCTCATCGCCTCCGGGAGTGGTCTGGAGCGCCGAGCAGGAGGAGCCCCCAGCGCCATGGAGTTCGGGATCTTCAACGCCATCAGCATCCTGCCCCGCTACCGCGAGGTCCACGGCAGCGGCGCCGAGCACGACCGGCTGATGGACGAGGTGGCCTTCATCACCGCGGCCGACGCCGCCGGCATCAAGTACGCCTGGGCCTCGGAGCACCACTTCCTGACCGACTACTCGCACCTGTCGGACAGCGAGTCGTTCCTGGCCTACTGCGCCGCCAAGACCAGCAACATCCACATCGGCTCGGGCATCTTCAACATCACCCCACCGGCCAACCACCCGGCCCGCATCGCCGAGCGGGTGGCCATGCTCGACCACCTCTCCGAGGGCCGGTTCGAGTTCGGCACCGGCCGGGGCTCGTCCACCACCGAGCAGCGGGGCTTCGGCATCACCGACCCCGAGCTGACCCGGGAGATGGTGGCCGAGACCCTGCCCGAGATCGTCCGCATGTGGCGGGACGAGCCCTACTCGCACGAGGGCACCTTCTTCTCCATGCCCGAGCGCAACGTGCTGCCCAAGCCCTACACCCGGCCCCACCCGCCGATCTGGATGGCCGCCGGCAGCCCCAGCACCTTCGAGCTGGCGGCCAGGCTGGGGGTGGGCGTGCTCTGCTTCGCCTTCACCCCGCCCCAGGTGCTCACCCCGCTCATCGCCCAGTACAAGGAGCTGGTGGCCGAGTGCACCGACCCGGTGGGCGCCTACGTCAACGACAACGTGATGATCACCACCCAGATGCTCTGCATGGAGGACGGGCCCCGGGCCCGCCGGGCGTTCCTGGAGGCCGACTCGAACTACCACCTGAGCCTGGTCTTCCGGTACCTCGACACCTTCCCGAAGCCGAAGGGCATCCCGGACTGGCCCCAGACCATCCCGGCCGCCACCCCCGAGCAGGTCGACGCGATGATCGCCAGCGGCACGGTGGCCATCGGCGACCCCGACGAGGTGGTGCGGGCGGTGCAGACCTTCCAGGCCACCGGGGCCGACCAGCTCGCCTTCGGGATGCTGTCCTCGTCGATGGAGCGGGAGACCTGCCTGGAGGCGGTGGCAACCTTCGGCAAGCACGTGCTGCCGCAGTTCGACAAGGACCCGGTGCACTCGACCACCCGGCAGCGGGAGGCGCAGGTCGCCAAGGGGTGACGGTTCGGCCGGGCCCGGCCCGGCCAGGTGAGGGAACGGCCGGGCGTCGGCCCGGTCGGGGCGGGAGGGGCCATGTGGGGCCCGGATGGAGCGGGACGGGGAACAAGGGCTGCACCTATCGCCCCCTGGCGGTCCGCTAGGTTCTCGGCGGATCCACCGTGACGGCAGCCCCTACCGGAACCTCCAGCCAGCGAGGATGGCCCTTTGTCGGGAGGGAGCACGAGGTCGAGGGCATCGTCCGCTGCCTGGCCGGCCCGGGCTCCCCGGGCGCGGTGCTGGTGTCCGGGCCGACCGGGGTGGGCAAGTCCCGGCTGGCGGCCGAGGCGGCGGACCGGGCGGCCGAGCGCGACGGCCTGGCCGTGCTCAGGGTGACTGGGTTCCCGTCGCTGCGCCGCCTGCCGTTCGGCGCCGTCACCCGGCTCCTGCCCCAGCCGGCGCACGGGCAGGGCGAGAGCCCGGTCTCGGTGGTGGCCAAGCTCTCCGCCCTGCTGGCGGCCCACGGCGGCGGCCGGCCGGTGCTGGTCCTCCTGGACAACGCCGAGCAGCTCGACTCGGCCAGTGCCGGGCTCCTCTCCCAGCTCGTGCTGGACCGCCAGATCCGGCTGCTGGCCACCATGAGCGACCTTGGCCTGGTGCCCGACGCCCTGGCGGCACTGGTCCGGGCGGAGCGGCTGGTCGAGCTCCACCTCCGGCCGTTGGGACCGGCGGCGGCCGGGCGGCTGGCCCGGGCCGTGCTCGGGGGACCGGCCGACGAGCGCACCGTGGAGGCCCTGTGCGCGGCGGCCGAGGGCAACCCGCTGAAGATGGTGAACCTGGTGGTGGACGGCAAGGAACGCCAGGCCCTGGCCGAGCGGGACGGGAGCTGGACCCTCCTCGGCACCGTCGACCACGAGTCCCGGCTGGCCCAGGTGTTCTACGACCGCTTCACCGCCCTGTCCCGGGCCGAGCGCACCGGGTTCGAGTACCTGGCCTTCGGGGCCCCGCTGCCGGCCTGGGTGCTGGCCGGGCTGGCCGGGGAGGACGTGGTCGACGCCCTGCTGTCCCGGGGGATGGCCGGGACGTCCGAGGGGGCCGCCGGCATCTCGGTGGTGCCCGCCCACCAGATCTACGGCGACATGGCCCGCGACCTCATCGAGCCCGACGACCGGTTCGAGCGGTGCTCGGTCCTCATGGAACGGGTCCGCCAGTGGCTGCCCGCCTCGGCCCTCCTCGACCTGCGGCTGGCCGTGCTGGCGCTGGAGGAGGATCTGGTGGTCGAGCCGTCGGTGCTGGCGGCGGCGGCCGGCCACGCCAACGCGGCCCACGACTTCGCCCTGGGCACCCGCCTGGCCGACGCCGGCCGGGCCGCCGGCGGGGGGATGCACGCCGCCCTGGAGCTGGCCTATGCCCGTCGCTTCTCCGGCGCGCCGGTCGCCGCG
>JASHWO010000088.1 GCA_030044045.1 Acidimicrobiales bacterium | reverse complement strand
AGGTCGGGCGGGGCGCTACACCCCCGCTGCCGGGCTACGGCAGGCCGGCGGCGGTGGCCAGGGCCCGCAGGTCCTGCTGCGGCCGGGCGCCGAGGTGGCCGATGACCTCCCCGGCGCAGAGGGCGCCGAGCTCGGCGCACCGCTCGGGCCCGGCGCCGTGGGTGAGCCCGTAGAGGAACCCGGCGGCGTACAGGTCGCCCGCCCCCGTGGTGTCCACCACCACCACCGCCGGGGCCGCCGGCACCTCGACCGGCCCCCGGGCGGTGAGCACCACCGAGCCGGCGGCGCCCCGGGTGACGGCCACCAGCAACCCCGTCTCCTCGGCCGCCGCCACCGCGCCGTCGAGGTCCCGGGCGCCGAACAGGCGGGTGATCTCCTCCTCGTTCCCGAAGAGGATGTCCACGTCGTCCAGGAGCAGGTCGAGGAAGTCCCGCTGGTGGCGCTCGACGCAGAACGGGTCGGAGAGGGACAGGGCCACCGACCCCTCGCCGGCGTGGGCCGTGGCCATGGCCCGCCGCATGGCCTCCTTGGCCGGCGGCAGGTCCCACAGGTACCCCTCCAGGTACACGATGCGGGCCCGGCCGAGCAGCTCGTCGGTGACGTCCCCCGGGCCGATGGTGGTCGCCGCGCCGAGGTGGGTGGCCATCGTCCGCTCGGCGTCGCCGCTGACCAGGACCAGGCAGCGGCCGGTGCCCACCGCCTCGGCGTGGGCCGGGACCGGCGAGGCGGCACCGGCCGGCGCGGCGCTCCCCCCTGGCGCGGCGGCCACCGCCGGGCGGGGGGCCATCGCCGGGTGGTACGCCACCCCGCATGCCCGGATGTCGTGGACGAACACCTTCCCCAGCTCGTCGTCGGCGATCTTGCCCACGAACCCGGCCGTCCCGCCCAGCCCGGCCACGCCGGCCACCGTGTTGGCCGCCGACCCGCCGGACATCTCGGTGGTGGGGCCCATCGCCGCGTAGATGGCCTCGGCCCGGGCCAGGTCCACCAGGGCCATCGACCCCCGCACCAGGCCGGTGGCGGCGATCTCCTCCTCGGAGGCCACGGCCAGCACGTCCACCAGCGGCGACCCCACGGCCACCACGTCCAGGAGCCCCTCCCCGGCCTCGAGATCGGTCACGCCGAGAGGGTAGTCGGGGGGCCGGGTAGCCTCGCGCCGATGCCAGCACCCGACGAGCCCCATCGCCTGCCCCGCACCGCCGAGCCCCACGCCTACCACCTGGCTCTCGTCCCTGACCTGGAGACGGCCACCTTCACCGGCACGGTGGCCGTCGACCTCACCGTGCACGAGCCCACCCACCAGCTGGTCTGCAACGCCGCCGAGCTGGCCATCGACCTGGCCACCCTCACGCCCTCCGGCGGCCCGTCGGTACCGGCTACGGTCACCCTGGACGAGGAGGCAGAGCGGGCCACGTTCTCCTTCGACACCGCCCTCCCCCCGGGGCCGGCCACGCTGCGCTGCTCCTTCACCGGCACCCTGAACGACAAGCTCCGGGGCTTCTACCGCAGCACCTTCATCGACGACCGGGGCGAGACCCGGACCATCGCCACCACCCAGATGGAGTCCACCGACGCCCGGCGAGCCTTCCCCTGCTGGGACGAGCCCGATCGCAAGGCGGTCTTCGACGTGACCCTGGTGGTCGACCCGGCGCTGGCCGCCTTCTCGAACTCGGCGGTGGCCGAGGAGTCGATCGCCCCGCCCGGCTCGCCGTGGGCCGGGCGCCGGGTGGTGCACTTCGCCCCCACCATGACGATGTCCACCTACCTGGTGGCCTTCGTGGTGGGCCCGCTGGAGGCCACCGACCCGGTCGAGGTGGACGGCGTGCCCGTCCGGGTGGTCCACGCGCCGGGCAAGGGCCACCTGGCGCCGTACGCGCTGGAGGTGGCCGCCCACGCCCTGCGCTTCTTCACCGCCTACTTCGACCTCCCCTACCCGGCCGGCAAGCTGGACCTGGTGGCCATCCCCGACTTCGCCTTCGGGGCCATGGAGAACCTGGGCTGCGTGACCTTCCGGGAGACCGCCCTGCTGGTGGACCCGGCCGGCGCCGCCCGCACCGAGCTGGAGCGGGTGGCCGACGTGGTGGCCCACGAGATCGCCCACATGTGGTTCGGCGACCTGGTCACCATGCGCTGGTGGGAGGGGATCTGGCTGAACGAGGCCTTCGCCACGTTCATGGAGATCCTGTGCGTCGACGCCTTCCGCCCGGCCTGGCAGCGCTGGGTGAGCTTCGGCCTGGAGCGGGAGGCCGCCCTGGCCGTCGACGGCCTGCACGCCACCCGGCCCATCGAGTACCCGGTGGGCTCGCCCGAAGAAGCCGACGGGATGTTCGACGTGCTCACGTACCAGAAGGGCGGGAGCGTCCTGCGCATGCTCGAGCAGTACCTGGGGCCCGAGGTGTTCCGGGACGGGGTGCGCCGCTATTTGCGGGACCACGCCTACGGGAACACGGTCACCGCCGACCTCTGGCAGGCGTTGGAGGAGGAGAGCGGGGAGCCGGTGCGGGCGGTGATGGACTCGTGGATCCTCCAGGGGGGCCATCCCATCGTGACCCTGGACGACGGGGGCGACCTCACCCAGTCGCCGTTCTCGTACTCGCCGCCGGAACCGGGGCAGGAGAGCGCCATCGGCCGGCGGTGGCAGGTGCCGGTGCTGGTACGGCCGGCCGGTGGTGACGCGCCCGAGCGGCGGCTGCTGGGGGACGAGGCGCTGGCGGTGGCCGCCGGCTCCGTCGTCAACGCCGGCGGCTGGGGCGTCTACCGGGTGGCCTACCAGGACGGGCCGGGACCGGCCGGCCGGCTCCCCGGCCTCGACCCGCTGGAGCGCTGCAACCTGTTCGCCGACACCTGGGCCCTGGTGCTGTCCGGCCGGGCGCCCCTCGACCGGTTCCTCGACCTGGCCGCCCTGCTCGGCGACGAGGACGACCCGGGGATCTTCTCGGTGGTCGTCGGGGCCCTGGGCCTCTGCGACCGGGTGGTGGCCGGGGCCGACCG
>JASHWO010000087.1 GCA_030044045.1 Acidimicrobiales bacterium | reverse complement strand
CGCGACGTCGGGAACGGCACCGCGACAACCCTCCGACGGGCATGGGTCTGGGGACGGTCTGGGGACATGTCCGGCCGAGGCTGGGGACAGCGCCCGCCGGATTGGGGAAACCGACCAATTTCGTGGGGAGAACATCTGGATTTCTCCTCGAGCCCTTGACCTGGGACTCCGGCGGGCGCACGCTGACACCAGTTCGGGTTGCCAAGCCCGCCAGCGCACGAAGGGAAGCCGCAAGGCAGACCGGAGGGCCAGCCGGAGGGACGCCGCAAGGCGGACCGCAAGGTCGGCAGGTGCACCGCATGGTGCGCCGGGTCGGGGCGGAGGGCGGCGTCCGGGCGAGGCGGCTCGTGCAGCGGGCCGGTGGTTTCCCTGGAACCGCCGGTCTGTGTTGCGGGGCGGGGTTGTCCGACACGGCCCCGACCTGCGGCGGTAACGGGTTTCCGCGGGGGTGGCCCCGAGGAGCTGGACGGCTTCGGCCGGACGGTTACTCGGGGTTCTCTCGCGTCCGCGCCGGGAAGGCGAGACCGGCCGCCGGCGGGCCGGGGCTCGGTCCGGGCCGGGAAGCGCTAGGCCGGCCGCCGGCGGGCCGGGGCGTCCAGCTCGCCCATGCCGCAGGGATCCCCGACCTCGTCGTCGACGCACCGCTCGCACTCGAGCTCGAAGGTGGTGTGGGCGATGCCGAACGGCCGCTCCACCGACTGCCGGACCCGGCCGCCCACCTCCTGGGCCTCCTCCAGGGTGGGGTGCCCGGTCAGCACCAGGTGGGCGGAGAGGGCCCGCACTTCGCTGGAGAGGCTCCACACGTGGAGGTCGTGCACCTCGCCCACCCCCGGCACCGCGGTGATGGCCCGCCGCAGGTCGGCCAGGTCCACGTCGGCCGGCGTGGCCTCCAGCAGCACCTCGGTGCTCTCCCGCACCAGGCGGGCGGCCTGCACCACGATCATCGCCGCCACCGCCAGCGAGGCCACCGGGTCGAGCCGGTCCCACCCGCCGGTGGCGGCGATGACCACGCCGGCCACCAGCACGCAGGCCGAGGCGGCCACGTCGGCCGCCATGTGGGACAGCGCCGCCCGCATGTTCAGGTCGTGGTCGCCCTCGTGGAGCGCCAGCGCGGCTAGGGCGTTGGCCATCACCGCGGCGGCCGCGGTCACGGCCACCACGCCCCCGTCGACGTGCACCGGGTGCAGCAACCGGTCGATGCTCACGGCCACGATGGCCAGCGTCACCACGGCCAGGGTGGTGGCTTTCAGGAGGGCGGCCAGGATGGTGCCGCGGTGGTTGCCGAACGACCGCTCCTCGCTGCGGGGCCGCATGGCCCAGCGCACGGCCAGGAGCGACACCACGATGGCCGCCACGTCAGTGAGGTTGTGGCCGGCGTCGGCCAGCAGGCCGGCCGACCGGGCCACCACTCCGGCTACCACCTGGCCGGCCACCAGGGCCGCGTTGACAGCCAGGGCGGCGACCAGCCGGCCGGTGCGGGTCATCGCCGGAGCGTCCCCGCCGGCCCGGTCACCCCGCCGCCGGCCGGACCGGCGGTGCCCACAACAGGGCCGGGCGTTCCCCCCGGCCCACCTGGGCGGCCACGTCGGCCTGGACCAGCGCCAGGTCGCCGGGGTGCGTCACCCCGATGCAGCGGCCGCCCGCCGGGAGCACGGCGAACGGCGTAGGGGCGACGCCCCCCGGTCGCTCCCCGCGCAACAGGCCGTCGACCAGCTCGGGCAGCAGCAGCTCGACCTCCTCGGAGGCGTGCCGGGCCTCGGCCACGGCGGCGGCCAGCACCGCCGGCATCTCGGGGGAGAAGCCCCAGAGGTTCATCGAGACCGGGGTGTCCCCCTCGAGCTCGGCCGGCGGCGCCCCGTCCCTGGCCACGAACCGCCCGTCACCGGCAGCCGTCACCATCCGCCGCTCGACCACCCCCCGTAGGATGCCGCCGTCGCCCACCTCGCACACGCCCCGGGTGACCGGGGCCTCCCCCACCACGGCGTCGCGCAGGCGGTAGGCGACGAGGGCGTTCGTGGCCCCTGGCTCCCGGAGGTGGGCGGCCAGCTGGGAGAGGGCGGCCTCGCCGTAGAGGTCGTCGGCGTTGGCCACGCCGAACGGTTCGCCGGCTGGCAGGTGCTCCAGGGCACAACGCACGGCGTCGACCGTGCCGATGGGGGCGGCCTGGGTGGCGAAGCGCACGTCGACCCACGAGGGCCAGGTCCGGGCCACGTGGTAGCGGACGGCCGGGCCGGTGGCCGGTCCCACCACCAGCACCACGGTGCCGAAGCCGGCGGCCAGGGCGTCGCTGGCCAGCAGGTCGATCACCGCCTCGCCCGCCGGGCCGATCGGCGCCAGGGGCTTGACCCCCCCGTACCGCTTCGCCCGCCCGGCGGCCAGGACCACCAGCGCCGGGCCTTCCGTGCCGCTGTTCATCCCCCCCAGCGTAGAACGGCGCTGGCCCAGGTCATCCCGCCGCCGAAGCCGGTGAGCAGCAGGTGGTCGCCGGGGGACACCCGCCCGGCGGCCAGGGCGTCGTCGAGGGCCAGGGGAATGGAGGCGGACGAGGTGTTGCCGTAGCGGTCGATCACCACCGCCGTGCGGTCCTCGCTGATGCCCAGGCGCTGGCCGGCGGCCTGGATGATCCGCAGGTTCGCCTGGTGGGGCACGAGCAGGTCTACGTCGGCCGGGGTGAGGCCGGCGTCGGCCAGGGCCCGCGCCGCCGACTCCACCACCACCCGCACGGCCTTGCGGAAGATCTCCTTGCCGTCCATGGCCAGGAAGCCGCCGTGGTCGCAGGTCAGCAGGTGGCGCAGCGTGCCGTCGGCGTCCAGGTTCCAGCTCAGCAGGTCGCCCGGCCCGTCCACCGGCTCCAGCACCACGGCGCCGGCGCCATCGCCCACCAGCACGGCCATGGACCGGTCGTCCCAGTCGGTGATGCGACTGAGGGTGTCCGACCCGATCAGCAGGACCCGCCCCGACCCGACGCCGACCAGGCCGGCGGCCACCACCAGCCCGTAGACGAAGCCGGAGCAGGCGGCGTTGACGTCGAAGGCGCCGCCGGCCGTCCCCAGCAGGGCCTGCACGGTGGCCGCGGTGCCCGGCACCAGGGCATCGGGCGTGGTGGTGGCCAGCACCAGCACGTCGATGTCGGCGGGTGCCAGGCCGGCTCGCTCCAGGGCCTGGCGGCCCGCCTCCGCCGCCAGGCCGGAGGTGGTCCCGCCCACCCGGCGCTCGCGGATGCCGGTGCGCTCGGCGATCCAGGCGTCGCTCGTGTCGAGCCGGGCCGAGAGGTCGTCGTTGGTGACCACCTTGTCCGGCACGGCCACGCCGCAGCTCCGGACGGTGATGCCCCGGGCCACGGCCGTCACCCGGCGGCCACGGCGTGGATGCCGACGTACGCCGCGTCGCCCTCGATGACCCCCCCGGTGTTGACCGCCAGCCCCAGCCGTGCCCCGGCCACCTGGCGCCCGACCGCCCGCCCGCGGATCTGAGTGGCCAGCTCCACCACCTGGGCGATGCCCGTGGCGCCGAGCGGGTGCCCCCGTCCCACCAGCCCGCCGCTGGAGTTGACGGTCAGCCCCCGGCCGCCGATGGCGGTGTCGCCGGCCGCCGTGGCCGGGCCGGCCTCGCCCCGGCCGAACAGCTCGAGCGACTCCAGCGCGTACAGCTCCTCGGCGCTGGTGGCGTCGTGCACCTCGACCAGGTCGAAGTCCCCGGGGCCGCAGCCGAGCTCCTCCCACGCCGCCCGCGCCGTCTCCTGCAGGCGGTCGTGGTAGTCCACGCTGCCGTCGCCCGAGCGAGCCATCGAGCCGATGATACGCGGTGCCCCGGCCGGGGCGCCCGATACCGGGCCGAGGGCCACGGCGGCGGCCCCGTCGGTGAACGAGCTGCACATGAGCCGGGTGAGCACCCCGGCCACCGTCGGCGAGGCCAGCACCTCGTCGACGGTGGCCGCCTGCTGTACCTGGGCCAGCGGGTTCCGGCTGGCGTGCTGCCGGGCCTTCGCCGCCGCCGCGGCGATGTGCTCGATGGTGACGCCGCGCTCCTCCATGCACTGCCGGGCCCAGAAGTCGTTCAGCCCCATGAGGATGCTGCCGCCCGGGTTCTCCTCCGGCCGGAAGCGAGCCCGCATGTCGGCCCGGTAGTCGGCGGGCAGGCCGTCCTCGATGCCGGCCATCGTGGCCCGGCGGTCGCCGGTCCACATCTTCTCGACCCCCACCACCAGCACCGGGCCACCGGCCGACCGGGCGGCCAGGGTGCCCAGGTGGAGGGCGGACGTCCCGCCGGCGCAGGAGTTGTCGACGTTGACCACCGGGACGTCGCCGAGCCCGGCCTTGCGCAGCCACGACTGGCCGCGGATGCAGGCCTGGTCGCAGAGGCGGCCGCCCAGGGCGTTGCTGGCGACCACCAGGGAAAGCTGCCGGGCCTCGATCCCGGCGTCGGTCAGCGCCTCGTGCACCGCCTGGTGGGCCATGGCCTCGGGGGAGAGGTCCCGCCGGCCCATGTCGGTCATCCCGGTGCCCAGAATTGCCACCGGCTCCCTCGTCCTCATCCTGTGGCCTCCGCCGTAGTAGTACCAGTAGTAGGAATCCGGGTACTACCAAAGGTAATCCCGGTGTGAACAGGGGGTTCCACCCGTATTGCAGGGCGGATCCCTACCCCGTGGCACCCCGTCGGCTCGCTCGGTCGTACCACGGGCACGCCGACATCCTACCCAACGGGTGGCCGCGGTGCGATCTGTGGTACGGGTGGGCCGCCCCGCCGGCACACCGCGGTGCCACCGGACGAGGCACCGGCGGTGGCGACGACCTGACGGGCCGGATGGTCAGCCCGGGCGGGTCAGCCCGGTGGCCCGCCGCCGGCCGGCGCCGCCGGGCGGTCGGTCACGGCCAGGGTGCAGCGAGCGTGGCAGACGACGCGGCCGAGCTCGTCGGTGAGGGCGATCGACCAGACGTGGATGCTGCGCCCCTTGCGCACCGGGGTGGCCACGGCGGTCAGCAGGCCGTCGCGCATCGAGCGGAGGTGGCTGGCGTTCAGCTCGATGCCGACCACCGACTTGCCGGCCGGCACCGAGAGCGCTCCCCCGAAGCTGGCGGCGGTCTCGGCCAGCAGCGCCGACACCCCGCCGTGCAGTACCCCGAACGGCTGGTGGGTCTTCCAGGTCACGGGCAGCCGCAGGACCACCCGCTCCGGGCTGGCCTCCAGCATCTCGATGCCGAGCAGGCCGGCGACCGAGCGCTCGTTCAGCGCGGCGAAGTCGATGGCAGGCCCGTCGTCGCCCATCGGCCGGAGCCTACCGGCCGGGCTCAGTAGCGGTAGGTGTCGGGCTTGTAGGGGCCGTCCACCGGCACGCCGATATAGGCCGCCTGCTCGGGGGTGAGGGTGGACAGGTGCACGCCGAGGGCGTCGAGGTGCAGCCGGGCCACCTTCTCGTCGAGGTGCTTCGGCAGCACGTAGACCTCGGTCTCGTAGTGCTCGGCCCGGGTGTACAGCTCGAGCTGGGCCATGGTCTGGTTCGTGAAGGAGTTCGACATCACGAAGCTCGGGTGCCCGGTGGCGTTGCCCAGGTTCAGCAGCCGTCCCTCGGACAGGACGATCACCGCGTGGCCGTCGGGGAATACCCACTTGTCCACCTGCGGCTTGACGTTGACCCGGGTCACGCCCGGGTAGGCGGCCAGCCCGGCCATGTCGATCTCGTTGTCGAAGTGGCCGATGTTGCCCACGATGGCCTGGTGCTTCATCCGGGCCATGTGGGCGGCGGTGACGATGTCGCGGTTGCCGGTGGCGGTCACGAAGATGTCCGCCTGGTCCACCACCTCGTCGAGGGTGGCCACCTGGAACCCTTCCATGGCCGCCTGCAGGGCGCAGATGGGATCGACCTCGGTGACCACTACCCGGGCGCCCTGGGCGGCCAGCGACTGGGCGCAGCCCTTGCCCACGTCGCCGTAGCCGCAGACCACCGCCACCTTGCCGCCGATGAGGACGTCGGTGGCCCGGTTGATGCCGTCGACCAGCGAGTGCCGGCAGCCGTACTTGTTGTCGAACTTGGACTTGGTGACCGAGTCGTTGACGTTGATGGCCGGGAAGAGGAGCTCACCCCGGCGCTGCATGTCGTAGAGGCGGTGCACCCCGGTGGTGGTCTCCTCGGTCACCCCCTTGATGCCGTTGGCGATGGCCGTCCAGCGCTGGGGGTCGTCGGCCAGGCTGCGGGCCAGCAGGCCGAGCACCACGGCCATCTCCTCCGAGTCGGCGGTGGCCGGGTCGGGCACGGCGCCGGCCTTCTCGTACTCCACCCCCCGGTGCACCAGGAGGGTGGCGTCGCCTCCGTCGTCGAGGATCATGGTGGGGCCGCCCTCGCCCGGCCACACCAGGGCCTGCTGGGTGCACCACCAGTACTCCTCCAGGCTCTCGCCCTTCCAGGCGTAGACCGGCACCCCGCGCCGGTCGCCCTCGGTGCCGTCCGGGCCGACCACCACGGCGGCGGCGGCGTGGTCTTGGGTGGAGAAGATGTTGCAGCTGGCCCAACGCACCCGGGCGCCGAGGGCGGTCAGCGTCTCGATCAGCACCGCCGTCTGGACGGTCATGTGCAGTGACCCGGTGATGCGAGCGCCGGCCAACGGCCGGGTGGCCGCGTGCTCGGCCCGCATGGCCATGAGCCCGGGCATCTCGTGCTCGGCCAGCTCGATCTCCCGGCGGCCGAAGCCGGCGAGGGACAGGTCGGCGACCTTCCAGGGGACCGGGTCGTGGGCGGTGGCCATCTGCGCTCCTTTTGTCGTAGTGGGTGTGTCGGCTCTTCGCGGCGTCGGTCGGTCGGGCAGCGCGCCGGCCGGTCGGGCCACCGGCGCCGCTGCCCGGGCCGCCGGGTGCCGACGGTTCCGCTGGTGCGACGTTACCCGCCGCCGGGGTGGTGCCGGGCGGTCGGACCGTGGCCGGCCGGGGCCGGTAGCATGGAAGTGGGTTGGTGCACTGGCCGAGGAGAACAAGTAGCATAATGATTATAAGTACACGACGGATCCGCTCGCCGTGGTGACACCCTTGCCCGTCGATCCTCTGACCGAGGAGCGTCGGGCGGCAGCGCGCCAGGCGCTGGGCGCGCTCTCCGTGCTCGTGCCGGTGGGCATCGTGGCCGTGGACGCCGACGGCCTTTCCTGGTACCACAACCAGCGTTGGGAGGACTTCAGCGGTACCACCGGGCGCTCGCTGCGCGGGCGTCCCTGGTACCTGGCGGTCCATCCCGACGACGTGGCCGCGGTGGCCGACCGCTGGGAGGACCGGGTGGCCCTGCGAGGGCGCCTGGGGCGGTTCCGGGCCATCTCGTCGACGGGCGTGGTCCGGGAGTGCTGGGGCGAGACCGTCCACATGGCCTCCCACGACGGGCAGGTGGTGGGGAGCCTGGTGGTGGTCACCGACGCCGCCGAGGGTGCCGTGGCGCCCGCCGGCCGCGGGTCGGCCACGGCCGCCGGACTGTCCAGCGCCCACCTGCTCGACACGGTGCTGGCCCGGTCCCGTGACATCGTCACCATCGTCAACCCCGACGGCTCCTGGCGGTGGTCGAGCGGCGGCACCCTGCGGCTGGTGGGCCACCGGGCCAACTTCGACCCGGCCGAGGGGATCCTGCCCTTCGTCCATCCCGACGACCTGCCGGTGGTGGCCACGCTCTTCGAGCGGGCCCGGGCGGGGGACCTCCCGCCCGACGAGATCACGGACATCCGGGTGCTGGCTGCCGACGGCTCATGGCGCCAGATGGAGGCGGCCATCGACGCCCTGGCCGACGACCCGGCGGTGCGGGGTTTCGTGATCCATGCCACCGACGTGACCGCTCGCCGGATGGCCCTCTCGGAGCTGGAGGCCAGCAACCGGCGGCTGGCCAACCTCATCTCCACCGTGCGCACGGCGCTGGTGCTGGAGGACGAGGAACGGCGGGTGCTGCTGGCGAACCAGGCGTTCGTCGACCTCTTCCGGCTGGGCATGGCGCCCGAGGATCTGGAGGGTCGGACGCTGGCGTCGATCGGCTTCGCCGGCGCCAAGCTGGTGGTGGACCCGCCGGACACGCCGGAGCTGTTCGCCCGGCTGATCGCCGAGCACCGCGCCGTGAAGGCGGCCCGGATCACGCTCTACGGCGGCCGGGCGCTCGAGTACGACTTCGTGCCGATGGTGGTGGGGGAGACCTACCGGGGGCACCTCGTCGCTTTCCGCGACGTCACCGACCAGGTCCGGGCCGAGGCCGAGCGGGAACGGCTCCTGGCCTCCGAGCGCGAGGAGAACCGGCGGCTGGCCGAGGTCGACGCCTCCCGGTCGGAGTTCCTGGCCGCGGTCTCCCATGAGCTCCGCACGCCGCTCACCTCGATCGTGGGCTACACGCAGCATCTGCGGGACCTGGTCGATGTGGCGTCCGCCTCCGAGGCCGCCGAGTGCCTCGACACCATCGTGCGCAACGTCGACCGCCTGCTGCGTCTCGCCGGCAACCTGGTGGTGCTGGACAGCATGGAGTCGCGCACCTTCCCGCTCCACCTGGTGCCGGTGGACCTGCCGGAGCTCCTCGGCGGGGTGGTGCGGACGGTGGCGCCGGCGGCCGAGGCCAATACCATCGAGCTGGTCACCGACATCGTCCGGGACAGCGGGTCGGTGCTGGAGGGCGACGCCGACCGGCTCGAGCAGCTCTTCGAGAACCTGCTGTCGAACGCCGTGAAGTTCACCCCGCCCCAAGGGCAGGTGACGGTGCGGGCGGCGCCGGCCGGCGACGGTTGGGAGGTGGAGATCGCCGATACCGGCATCGGGATCCCCGAGCAGGAGCAGGAGCTCCTCTTCACCCGTTTCTACCGCGGCACCAACGCCCGCCAGCGGGGCCTGCCCGGGAGCGGGCTCGGGCTGTCCATCGCCCGGGCCATCGCCGTGACGCACGGGGGAACCATGTCGGTGCGGTCGGCGATGGGGGAGGGCACCACGGTGCTGGTGCGGCTGGGCTCGGCGGCGGCGGGAGAGGGGGCCGGTGGTGGGGACGGAGGCGGCGGCGGCCGGGACGGGCGCGATCGCCGGGACGGCGGCCGGGACGAGGGGTAGTAGCCTGCGGGGTGGAGCACGTCTCGTGCGGACCGCCGGCTGCTGGTGGCGGTAGCCGATGGCGGGCGTCGCACCTCCCCGCCCCCGTAGCTCAGGGGATAGAGCAGTGGTTTCCTAAACCATGTGCGAAGGTTCGAATCCTTCCGGGGGCGCCGACCCTGACAATGTACGAACCTTCTGCTCCCTGGACGGGGAACGGGGATTGGTCGTTGTTGGACCTCCCAGGGGAACGCGGAAGCGGGTCCGGATCGCGTGGCGTCCTTCGACCTGTATCTCGTGGACGAGGCTCTGGAGCAGTCCCTTCTTGGCCAGGGTGTCCCCCGCTCGGATCGTGTCCGCCAGTTGTGCTCGCAGCTCGTCGAGCGCTTCCTCGGACAAGACAGGAGCTTCGGCTGCTTCTGCCAGGTCGGCCAGCTCTGATTGACGGGACCGCAGCTCGGCGGCCTTGGCACCGAGCGCCTGTACCCGTTCACCACACTGGCGCTCGGGCATCGTGCCTGCCTCGAACGCGAGCAGGTAACGCTCGATGGCGTCTTCGGCCTTGGCCAGCTCGGCGTTGACCGCGACCGTCTCGGCCCGATGTTGTTCCCGGATGGCGCCCGCCCGTTCAGCGCCACCGGCCAGGGCCTCATCGAGCAGGTCGGTGCGACCGAAGGTGTCGAGGAGCGCATCGAGAACAGCATCATCCAACGCGTCGGCCGGCAGGCGCTCGGCGGAGCACGTGTCCACGCCGTAGCGGTGCCGTGAGAAGCAGGTGTAGTACCGGTATGTGTACCGGTTGCCCCGGGCCGCGGTGCCGACAAAACGCTTGCCACAGTGGGCGCAGAAGACGAGCCCGGCGAGGAGGTAGCCGCTGGCGTTGCTCGCTCGTTTGGTGTGGTCCTCTCCCCGGTCCTGGAGGATGCGCTGGGCCATCTCGAAGGTCTTCACGTCGACCAGGGGCGGGTGCGGGGCCTGGTGGTAGGTCTGGCGGAAGTAGACCTCACCCAGGTAGACGCGGTTTCGCAACACCGTGAGCACCGCCATGTGGTTCCACGGCCGCCCGTACTTGGTCCGATGGCCACGCTTGTTGAGCCAGTTGGCGGTGGCCTTTAGGCCCATCCGGCCTCGGGTGTAGCGGTCGAAGATGGCACGGACGACTGGAATCTCCTCCTCCTTGGGGACGAGGTATCCGGTCGCCGGGTCGGTGACGTAGCCGTAGGGCCGGCCTCCCCCACACCACTCACCCCGGGCCGCCTTGCGCTCCATCCCGGCGATCACCCGGTCGATGATGGTGGCCCGCTCGAACTCGGCGAAGACGCCGAGCATCTGGACCATCATCCGCCCAGCGGGCGTGGTGGTGTCGAAGGGCTCGGTGGCGCTGCGGAAGGCGACGCCCGCTGTGTCGAGCTGCTCCAAAAGGGTGGCCAGGCCCCGCACCGAGCGGGCGAACCGGTCGACCCGGTAGACGAGCAGGAGATCGAAGCGCTTGGCCCGAGCCTCGGTGAGCGCGCGTTGGAGGTTCGGCCGGTCGGTGGTGGCGCCCGACGCCTGGTCGGTGAACTCCCGGACGAGGGTCCAGTCCTCCTGGCTGTCGATGTACGAACGCAGCCGACCGGCCTGGGCCTCCAGGGAGTAGGGCTGGTGGGCCTCGTCGGTCGAGATGCGGGTATAGGTGGCGATCCGCATGGCCGGCTCCTTCCTCGTGGTAGTGATGGCCCTTGGAGACGACCTCAACCCCGTCACGATGTCAAGGACACCCCTCCGGGCCCGAGGCGCTAGGCCGAGCTGTCGGCGCCGAACAGCGGCGCCAACAGCTCGGCCAGGTAGAGGAGGGCCTGACGTCGGTGGTCGGGGTCGAGGGGGACCGGGTCGACCACGACCAC
>JASHWO010000086.1 GCA_030044045.1 Acidimicrobiales bacterium | reverse complement strand
CGCTGCTGGGCGGGCTGGGCAGCGGGGCGCCGGCGGTCCCGGGCACCGTGCGTACCATGCTGACCGGTGACACGCCAGCGGCCTCGTTGCCGGGGCTGCCCACCACAACGTTCCCCTCCCTGCCCGGGACGGGCAGTGCCACCGTGTCGGTCACCGGCAGCGGCGGCACCGGTGGGGGGAGCGTGCAGGCCAGCGGGTCCGGCGGCGGCGTGACCGGCACCGGCAGCGGCACGGTGGCCGCCGCCTCGCCGGGCAGCCTGCCGGGGCTGCCCACCACAACGTTCCCGTCCCTTCCCGGCGGGTCGGGGTCCACCGGGCCGCCGACCGGCGGTGGGAGCACCGGCGTGCCGTCGCTGCCCACGGGAACACTGCCGGGGACCTCGTTGCCCACCGGCACGCTCCCGACGGGAACACTGCCGACCGGGCTCCCGATCACGACCACACTGCCGGTGCCGGGCATCGGCTCGGGTAGCAGCGGCACGGGTAGCAGCGGCTCGGGTAGCGGCACGTGCGTGACAACGCCGGGGATCCCCGGCAGCACATCCCTCCCGGTCTCGGGCAAAGGCTCGGTGACGCTGAGCTCCAGCGCCGGCGGGCTGTCGGTCCACGCCGGCAGCTCGGGGGTGGGCGTGTGCGCCGGCTGACGCGGCGCTGCCCCCACACCGGGGATCTCGGGCTCGGCCCCGCGCCACGGACGGCGCGGGCCGGGCCCGAACGTCCACTGCCTAGGATGCCGGCGTGGGCCTCCGTCGCACCGCCGCCCGCGGCGCCTCCGTGCCAGCGCCGCCGCCCGCCCTGGCGCCCGGGATGGGAAGAGGAGGAGACGACCGGCGCCGAGACCTGGCCCGCCGGGGGTTCGCCCGGGGTGCCGACCGGTACGAGCGAGGACGTCCCGGCTACCCGGTGGGACTGGTGGACCTACTCCGCCGCTATGCAGGCCTTGGTCCGGACAGCCTGGTGGCCGACGTGGCCGCCGGGACCGGCAAGCTGAGCCGGCAGCTCCTCACGGTCGCCCCCTGCGTGGCCGTGGAGCCGTCGGCCGGCATGCGGGCCGCCTGCCGCCGCCATGCCCCCGGCGTGGCGTCGGCCGGCGGCACGGCCGAGGCAGTCCCCCTGGCCACCGGTGCCTGCGACCTGGTCACGGTGGCCCAGGCCTTCCACTGGTTCGACCCGGGACGGGCCCTGCCGGAGCTGGCGCGGATCCTGCGACCTGGTGGCGCGCTGGCGCTGGTCTGGAACGAGCTCGACGGCGCCGTTCCCTGGGTGGCCGAGCTGCGCCGCATCCTCCACGACGCCGGGCACGTGCACCCGGCGGCAGTGGACTACCGGCCGGTCCTCGACGGGAGCCCGTGGTTCGGCCCGGCCGATCACTGCACGTTGCCGTTCACCGACACCAGTTGCCGGGAGGAGCTGGTGGACCTGGCGGCGTCGCGGAGCTACGTGAACGTGCTGGGCCCAGCCGAGCGCGCCGCCGTGCTCGACCGGGTGGCGGCACTGGCCCGCACCCTGGTCGAGCCGATCACCGTGCCGTATCGTACGGAGGTGCTCCTGGCCCGGGCCGTCAGGGGGTGAGCCCGTCCCGCGGGGCACGGCGAGCTCGCCCCGCGCCGACGAGCCCGGCGCTCACGCCGACGAGGAGCCTCCCATGGTGCGACTGACCTGCCTGGTGCGCCGCAAGCCGGGGACCACGCCGGCCGAGTTCCACGAGCACTGGCGGGCGGTGCACGGTCCGCTGGTGGCGGCCACCCGGAGCGGCAGCCACGTGCTGCGCTACGAGCAACACCCGCGCCCGCTGTCCGACTACTCGAGCGACGACGACCCGGGCTACGACGGGGTGACCGTGCAGTGGTTCGCCTCCATGGACGAGTACCGGGCGCACCTGGCCGAGGACGACTTCGCCGAGGTGTGGGCGGACGTGACCGCCTTCCTCGACACCGACCGGCTCGAGTTCGTCGTCACCGAGCACCCGCGCGTGGTGATCGACGGGGGAGGGCCGGTCCTGCTGGCGTGAGCGGGGGTCAGCCCGGCGTGCCGGCGCTGCCGGGCGCCGTCCCGTTGGCCCGATCCGGGACCTCGCGGCCGGGTGGCGCCCAGGTCACGTCGGGCCAGGCCGAGGCGGCGGCGGCCAGCGCCGAGCCAGGCTGGTCGGCCGGGTCGCGCTCGCTCGACTCGCCGATCTCGCCGATCTCGCCGATCTCGCCGATCTCGCCGATCTCGACAGGCTGAGCCGGTTGCGCGGTCCGGTCCGCCTGATCGGACGGCGTGGTGTGGCCTACCACCACCCGCTCCGCCCCCGCCGCCACGTCCACGTCCACGTCCACTGCCGGCCCGCCGGCCGGTGGGGGCAGTGGGGGCGGCAGCACCGGCGGCACGGCCGGTGGCGGCACGGCCTCCCCCTCACCGGCGGCCACCGCGGCTCCGGCCGCCCGGGCCGGGCGCACCGGAGGAGTGGCGGCCATCGCCTCCTGCCGACGACGTGCCATGTGCGACGCCAGGTCCTCCCACCCGTCCCCGTGCAGCAAGGCCAGGCGTTTGGGCGTCTTGGCCAGCAGCGCCGCCGCCTCCTCCCGGTAGCGCTGGGCCACCGCTCCCATGGCGAAGACGGTGCGTGGCGGCAGCGCGGGGGTGTCACCCGGACGGCCGGCGGAGACGGCCAGGTCGAGCAGGCGGGTGGTGGCCACCTCCGCGTCCTGCATGAGGCCGAGGGCGTCCTGCAGCTTGGCCAGCCTGCGGGTGAAGCGCTCGGTCCGGCCGCCGTACACCCCGGCGGTGAACTCCAGCGAGTAGCGGAGGCGCTTCCCCCGGATGCGGAGCCGGTGGTAGTCGGGAGCTGCGCCGGTGTGCCGCGCCCGCTTCGCCGCCT
>JASHWO010000085.1 GCA_030044045.1 Acidimicrobiales bacterium | reverse complement strand
TCCCTTGCATACGGCAAGACCCTCGGTGCCGGGTGAGCATCACTGCAGAGGGCTCGACGGCTACGACCTGTGCGGTGGTCGGCTCGTAGGACCCGGCACCGACCCCGATGTTCACCACCGTGCGGGCGTCGCCCAGCGCGTCGTGGATCAGAGCCGCCAGCCGGGGGTCGGGTCGTCGGAACTGGTCGTAGCCGATGCCGATCCGATCGTATATGGTCATGCTCGAAGACCACCGATCCAACGGTCAAGCAGGACCAGATCGGGGAGGCCCTAGGCAGAAAGGGACGCCGAAGCCACCGGCAACCGATTGGGCCGGGCCACGCCGCCGGCGGGTTCGATCGTCACCGCCAGCTGGGTGGGAGATCCAGATGCCAAGGTAAAGATTACGTGGCCGGGCCGGTTCCCCATCAGCCCGAGCGACACCGCTCGACCCGAGAACAGGGCCCACAGCTGGTAGGTCTCACCGTGCGGCAGGGGCGCCATCTTGGTGGTGACGAAATACCCCCGGCCGTCGGGCAGGAGCACCACCTGAGCGACCGGGTTGTCCGCGGCGGACCGCAGCGTCACCAGCCGGTGACCCGGTGTGGCGAGAGCGGCCTCGATCCCAGCGGTCCCGCGCTGGTCGGCCAGTGCCCGCTGAGCGCTGCCCAACCGTTGGTTGGTCTGCACCAGACTGACGGTCAAGAAGGCGACGAGGGCCGCGGCGGCGGCAACCCCGACGACAGCCGCCACCGAGAAGCGGCGGCGCGGTGGCACGGCCCGGCGGCGTGTGGCATCACGGGGGCCAAGCCCAACACCTGGTAGCTCGGCCGACCACCGAGAAGGCGACGAGCCGTCAACGGCGGCAAAGGGTAGAGGGTGCGTACGACGATCGGTCGGGGCCAGCGGCTGCTCGCCGATGTTCTGGGCGATCCGGTCCCACAGCGTGGGGGGAAGTGGGACCACCGTGTTCCCGAGCGCTGCCGCCATCTCCCGGTGGGCATCCAGCTCGGCTCGGCACCGCGGGCAGGTGGCGACGTGAGCCGCCATCGCCCTGGCCTCGTCGGGGCCCAAGGCGTCGAGGGCGTAGGCCCCGAGGAGCTCTTCGATCTCGTGGTGGTTCGGCGTACCGGTATTGGTCATCGTTCGTTCATTTCGTGATCGGTGAGCGACCGCCGCATCCGTCGCAACCCACTGCGGATGCGGCTCTTGACGGTACCCTCGGGCTGGGCCAGCAACCTCGCCACCTCCCGATACGTATGGCTCCCGAAATAGGCCAGCTCGATGGCTCGGCGTTCGTCGTCGGGGAGGGCGGCCATGGCCTGAGCCACCTGGTCAGCCAGGGCCAGGTCCCAGACCTCGAGGTCGACGTCGTAACCGGCACCGGCCGTCGACACGGCGTCTCGTCGCTCCCGATCCCAGCGCGCCGACTTGGAACGGACGGTGTCGACGGCGCGGCTGTGGGCCATGGTCAGCAGGTACGTCCGCAACGACCCTCGACTGGCGTCGAACCGGTCGGGATGGTCCCAGAGCCGCACGAAGACGTCCTGGGCCACGTCCTCGGCCTCGGTCGCATCGCCCGTCACCCGTCGGGCCAAGCCGACGACGGCGCCGCCGTGGCGCCGATAGGCCTCGGCCAGGGCCTCGGGCCGGAAACGGCCGATCGCCACAGCGAGCTGCGCGTCGCTCAGGTCCTTGACCGCCATCATGCGTAACGTCTCCGTCCCCGTCGAGTGCCCCGGATGACTGTTTTTCTTCATCCGGTGGTGACGGTGGCGGCGGAGAACAGAGCATCATGCCGACCACCATCGACACCTACAAGCAACGCAGCGCCCGTTTGGACACCGGCGACATCGACTTCTCGACCTTCGCCGATCAGCCACTCTCGCCCGACGGCCTGCGCTGCCTACGCTACATGCACGACGTCGAGCACCACACCGTCTGCTACCTGCGCGACCTCTTGGTGACCCCGGCCCACCGCGATCCCGACATCACGGCCTTCCTCTCGTGCTGGGTCTACGAGGAGCTCTGGCATGGCGAAGCCATCGGCCACGTGCTGGCCGCCCACGGCGAGTCGGCCGGGAGCCCACGGATCACCAGGCTCCGCCAAGGCCGCCGGTGGCGTGATCTCAAGGAGGTGGCGGCCCACTTCCTGGGAGGCGCCGTGGCCGGGAAGCCGTTCGTCGCCCTGCACATGACCTGGGGGGCGGTCAACGAATGGACCACCCAGGCCGGCTACGCCCGACTGGTGGCAAAGGAGAACCACCCGGTGCTCGCCGAACTGTTGCGCAGGATCATGCGCCAAGAGGGGCGGCACATCGACTTCTATGCCACCGAGGCTCGGCGCCGCCTGGCGACCAGCCCCAAGGCGCAGCACCTGACTCGCTGGGCCCTGGCTCGGCTCTGGCGCCCGGTCGGTTCGGGGGTCATGCCCGACGAAGAGGTGGCGTTCCTCGTCCATTACCTCTTCGGTGACGAGGACGGTCGATCGGTCGCCGCCCGTATCGATCGGCGTATCGACCAGTTGCCCGGTCAGGCCGGGCTCGGCCTGTTGGCCGGCGTCGTCGGGAGCGCTGCCGCCTGACCCCCGCGCCACTGCCGGTGTTATGGCACCAGCGAAGAACGGTCACCACGACGATCGATTCGCAAAGTTCCCGTCATCCAACCGTAGCGGGGCGCCGAAGAACCGACAGACCCCCGTCCACTCCCAAGGAGACATCAATGACCGCACTTCCCCCACGACTCGACGAACTGCTCGAAGAATCCCAGGATCTCCAGGCCGACGCCCTGGTGGCAACCAGGGAGCCATTGGCCGAGCTGGCCGAGGCCAACCGTGACGGATCGAACGACGGCGAGGTCGACCGGTTGGCGAACCGGCGGTTCTTCGCCGACCACCGCCGGTCGGTCCAGTCCAGCCTGGCCGGTGCCGGCCTGCTGGGAGCGGCCGGCGGTGCCGCGCTGGTGGGGCTCTTGGCGTCTCCGGCCTCGGCCAGCTCGTCGCCTGACGTCCAGATGCTCCAGACGGCCGCCTCCATCGAGAACCTGGCCGTCAGTACCTACAAGACGGCCCTGACCCTCCCTTACATCGGGGGTGCCACAGCCGACCCCGTGGTGACCAAGTTCTGCCAGGTGACCGAGGCCCAGCACGCCCAGCACGCCCAGGCCTTCAACGCCGCCGTGAAGCAGATGGGCGGCAAGGCACAGAGCAAGCCGGACCCGGCCTTCGTCCCGGTCGTGAAGAAGGCCGTGGCCTCGCTGTCGGGCGCCTCGGCCGCGAAGGGGACGCTCGGCGTCGTAGCCCTCGCCCTCGAACTGGAGAACATCGCGGCGGAGACGTACGTCAACGACACGGTGAAGGCCAGGAGCGCCAGGAACAAGGCGCTGTTCGCCAGCATCATGGGCGTCGAGGCCCAACACGCCGCGGTGCTCTTGGCGGTCCAGGCGCTCGTGAAGGGCGGAGCCCCCCAGCTGATCGCCCTGTCACCGACAACCGTCACCCAGCTGCCGGCAGCGGCCGGAAGCGTGGGCTTCCCCAACGCCTTTTACCCGATCAGCAAAGCCGCCCCCGCCAGCCAAGGAGCCGTCAAGTGAAAAATCGCCGTCCCCACATCGAGACCACCGAGTCCGAGCTTCGGGCGATGACCAGAGATCTCGACGACCTGCACCACGACGTCGGGTTGCCAGCCATGAAGGAGGCCCTCACCGGGTGGTCCGAGGCGCTGCGCACCGGCACCGCCCGACCGACCAACCGCCGGACCTTCCTCCTCGGTGCCGGCGGTGCGCTCGCCGGCGTCGGGGTCCTGGCCGCCGTGGCCGCCAACCCCGGCCTGGCCGCCGCCGCCGGCAGCACGGTGACCCCGACAACCTCCACGTCGAGCAACCCCGAGGCCGGCCTCTCGGGTGACCTGGCCGTGGCCGCCCTGGCCGCCAGTCTGGAGAACCTGGCCATCTACACCTACGGCGTGGCGGCCACCGCGGCTCAGGCCGGCAAGCTCGGCACTGTCCCGCCGGCGATCGGCCAGTTCGTAAAGACCGTCACGACACAGCACACCCAGCACGCCGCCGCCTGGAACAGCCTGCTGACCGGTGCCGGCAAGAAGAAGGTCACGGTGACCGATCCCGCCCTCACCCCGTCGGTCGACCAGCAGCTCGGGCAGGTCACCACCCTCACCCAGGTGGCCCAGCTGGCCCTCATGCTGGAGAACACCGCGGCCCAGACCTACCAGGCCGAGGCGGCCAAGCTGAAGAGCACGAAGGCCATCTCCGTGGCCGCCACCATCCAGCCCGTCGAGATGCAACACGCGGCCATTCTCTACTACGTGCTCGGCGAGTACCCCGGGGTGCAGAGCTCGGCCGGCACACCGTTGGCCTTCAACCCCACCACACTGGCTGCCTGACCGGCACCACCGATCCAAAAGGACGTCTCATGCTTGCTGCCATCGAAGGACCGGACATCCTCATCGTGCTCGCCGTCGTGCTCCTGCTCTTCGGCGGCACCCAGATCCCGAAGCTCGCCCGCTCACTGGGTTCGGCCTCCCGCGAGTTCAAGCGCGGGCAGGACGAGGGGCAGGCCGGAGCGGCTTCGGACAGCGCCGCCCAACCCTCATCCGCCGCCCAACCCCCGTCCGCCGCCCAGCCGTCGACCGACGCCCGGGTCACCGCCGGGCCGACCCCCGAGGCCAACGGGTCGAGCCCGACCGCCGCCGTCCGGTGATCGGCGTGCGGACGGCTCGGCGCCTGGCGGGGCCCCT
>JASHWO010000084.1 GCA_030044045.1 Acidimicrobiales bacterium | reverse complement strand
TGGGGTTGGGGCCCCAGGCGGGAAATCAGGCATCACGGCCGGCGTGGGGCCGGGGCCCCACGCATCGGAGGAGCCTGGGGTTGGGGCCCCAGGCGGGAAATCAGGCATCACGGCCGGCGTGGGGCCGGGGCCCCACGCATCGGAGGAGCCTGGGGTTGGGGCCCCAGGCGGGAAATCAGGCATCGTCTTCGGCCTGGCCGCGGTGCGCAACGTGGGGGAGGGACTAGTCGAGCGCATCGTGGCCGAGCGGGAGGCCGCCGGCCCGTTCCTGGACGTCTACGACTTCTGCCAGCGGGTCGACCCGCTTGTGCTGAACAAGCGCACTGTGGAGTCGCTGGCCAAAGCCGGGGCCTTCGACTCCCTCGGCCACCCCCGCCAGGGGCTCTGCCTGGTGCTGGACGAGATCGTCGACCGCACCCTGGAACGGCGCCGCGAGCACGAGGTGGGGATCGCCACCCTCTTCTCCTCCATCGAGCCGGCCGAGGGATCGGGCAACGAGGCCGGGCGTTGGGAGGGGACCCGGGTCCCGCTGCCGGACAGCGAGTTCGACAAGTCCCAGAAGCTGGCCTTCGAGAAAGAGATGCTCGGCCTCTACGTGAGCGACCACCCCCTGATGGGGCTGGAGCACGCGCTGGCCCGCCACACCGACTGCCCGCTGGCCGACCTGCGCGACGCCGGGGGCGTGGAGTACGGCGGCGAGGGAGGCGGGGCGGAGGGGTCGGTGCGGACGGTCGGCGGGGTGGTGACCGAGCTCAAGCGCCAGTACACGAAGAAGGGCGACCTCATGGCCCGGTTCGTGCTGGAAGACCTCCAGGCCTCGATGGAGGTGTTCGTGTTCCCCCGGGTCATGGCCGAGTGCGGCGCCCTCTTGGAGAACGACGCCGTAGTGGTGGTCCGGGGCCGGGTCGACCTGCGGGACGACCAGCCGAAGATCTCGGCGGTGGAGATCCGGCGCCCGGCGCTCGACGCCCAGGGCGTGTCGGCATTGCGGGTCTCGCTGCCGCTCGGGGTGCTGACCGACGGGACGGTGGACCGCCTGAAGGAGCTGCTGGCCGACCATCCCGGGCCCTCCCCGGTCCTGCTCCTGGTGGGCGAGAAGGTGTTCCGCCTGCCGCCCGAGTTCAACGTGGAGAGCCGGAACGGCCTGGTCGGGGAGCTGAAAATGCTGCTCGGGGCCAAGGCCGTGGTGGCCTAGGGCGTCCCGCCGCCGACGAATGGGAAACGGCTCGGGGGTGCCGGTAGAATTACCGGTATGGCGATCGGGGTGACCACGAAGGACTGTACCGCACTCAGCGACGCTGAGCTGGAGGAGATGGCCGACCTCTGCGCTGATCGGGCGCCGGCCTTCGACATCGGCTTCCTCTCCAAGCAGCGGGAGGAGTGGGTCCTGGTCACGCACGCCCGCGAGGGGCGCAAGCTGCGGGGGTACTCCTTTTGCACGCTGGAGCGGATCGGCGGCACGCCGGCCCTGTTGATCGGCCTGGCCTCGGTGGACCGCACCACCCGGGCCGAGCCGGCGCTGAAGCAGATGATGGGCGACCAGTACCGGCGGGCCCTGCTGGCCTTCCCGGACGAGGATGTGCTGCTCGGCGCCCGCCTGCTCGGCGCCGACGGCTTCCGGGCGTTCGCCGGCCTGGCCGACGTGGTGCCCACCCCCGGGCACCGGCCGACCGGGGAGGAGCGGGCCTGGGCCCGGCGGCTGGCCAAGCGGTTCGGGGCCGAGAGCCGGCTGGACGACCGCAGCTTCGTGCTGAAGGGCGAGGGCTCGGTGGCCGGCGGGCTGGACTTCGCCCACGCCAAGCCTCAGTCGGACGGCGACCTGGCGGTGGTGTTCGCCGACGTCGACGCCGACGCCGGGGACCGCCTGGTGGCCTTCGGGTGGGCCATGGCCGAGGACCTGGCCGGAGGCAAGCTCGGCCGCTGAGCCCGTCGCGGGGCTCGCACCCGGCGGTACGCTGCCTCTCCCCGTGGCCAGGGCGCCCGGCCGCCGTCAGCCGCGGGGCAGGACGGCGCTGCACACCTTGTAGCAGTGGCCGTCCCGAGGCCGGCTGAGCGAGGCCAGCAGGTACTGCGGGGCGAAGCCCAGGGCGGTCTCCAGCGCCTTGCCGGACAGCCGCTCCCGCCGGGCGGCGTCGAGCGCCCGGGCGGCGTGCCGGTCCTCCACCTCCAGCCAGACATCGTCGCGCTGCCAGCCGAAGCGCACCCAGGTGGTCCCGTCGGCCGACCGCCGGATGAGCTGGGGCCCCCGGGTGGGCACCACCAGCGCCGCCGAGGGGCGGGTGCCCCGGAACTCCCAGTAGGGGGCGGCCGGGCCCGGGAAGCCGAGCAGCGGCCCGTCGGGCGGCGCCGCCAGGCGCTGGAGCATCCGGCGGACCCGGCGTCCCCGCAGCGTCCCCACCTGGCGGGGGAGCCCGGCGGCAGTGGCCGCCTCGGGCTGAGCCAGGTCGTCGTGCTCGGGGTCGTCGGCCAGGGTGGCCTCCACCACGTCGAAGGCAGCCAGGTCGGGCTCGTGGTCCTCCGGCCAGGGCACCCGCAGCCGTAGCAGGGCGCCGGAGGAGAGATCCACGCCGGTGGTGTCGTCGGGGGTACAGGCCAGGACCAGCAGGCGCAGCCGGGCACCGCCGGCCACCATGGCCCGCTCCCGCCGGGGGAGGTCGCGCAGCAATGCCCGCGCCCCGCGCCCCTCGGGACCCGGTGCCTCCTCCCGGCGGTGCGCCGGTCCGGCCAACGGCTCAACCTCCCCTGGTCCAGAGACCCAGCGGACAGGCAGTGCGGGCTCGCCGTCCCCCAGCCGGTGCATCGCGGCGTTGTCGTCGGTCGGCCATGGCTCCGACATGGCCTTCCTCCTCCGCCTCGATCTGCTTGCCTGGATGAACGGCTCCCTGATCCACGCTGCCTGTCCGCTGGGCCTCTCAGTCGCCTGCCCGCCCGGTGTCGAGCTGGGATGCCAGGGTAGCGGCATCGGTGGCGGGCACCTGGCAGGTGTAGCGGTGGCAGACGTAGGCGGCGCCCGGGGCCCTCCCCTCCCACAACGGCGACGGCCACGGCTCGCCCCAGGCCAGCACCGCCCCGGGCAGCCACCGGGCCCGGGCCACCGCCAGCAGGTCCGGCCGGTCGCCGGCCACCACCACCTCGGTGGTGCCTTCGGCCAGGCCGGCGGCGGCCACCATGTCGGCCAGGGCCAGCGGCTGCTCGGCCAGGAGAGGTGCGGCCAGGGCCAGGATGCGGCCCCCGGCGTCGCCGAACCGCTCGTCGCCGGTCAGGGCGGCCAGGCGAAGGAGGGCGCCGGCGGCCACGGCGTTGGCCGAGGGGATGGCCCCGTCCACCAACTCCTTGGCCCGCACCACCAGCCGCTCGGCCCGGTGGCCGGTGGTGAAGAGCCCACCCCGGCGGTCGTCCCAGAACTGGTCCAGCAGGGTGCCGGCCACGGCCACTGCCCGCTCGGTCCACCGGGCCCGTCCGGTCAGCTCGGCCAGCCGGGTGCAGCACTCGACCAGCCAGGCGTGGTCGGCGGCGTAGGCCGGGAGGTCCGAGCCGAGCGACCGCCGCCAGTGCCCGTCGGGGCCCCGCAGTTCGGCGAAGAGGAAGTCGCCGAGATCCTCGGCGGCCCTGGCCCAGCCTGGTTCGCCGGCGGCCCCGGCCGCCTCGGCCAGCACGGCGGCGGCCATGGCGTTCCACTCGGTGAGGACCTTGCCGTCCCGGGCTGGCTGGGGCCGCTGCCGGCGGGCGACCAGCAGGAGCCGGCGGGCCTCCTCCACCGGTCCGGGGCGCAGGAGCGGGCCGCCGACCGGCCGGCGCAGGACGGTGGTGCCCTCCCAGTTCCCGTCCGGGGTGACGCCGTACCAGGCCAGGGCGGTGGCCAGCAGGTCCTCCCGGCCGGCGGCGGCCAGGGCCCCGGCCACCTGGTCCGGGGTGGACGTGGCGTGGCCGCCCTCGACCCCGGCGGCGTCGGCGTCCTCCGAGGCGCAGAGCCCGCCCACCGGCGCCGCCAGGTCGGCCAGCACGTAGCCGAGGGTCTCGACCACCACCTGGCGGTACTCGGGACGGCCGGTCTCCTGCCAGGCATGGAGGTAGGCCCGGGCCAGGAGGGCCTGGTCGGTGAGCATCTTCTCGAAGTGCGGCACCAGCCACTGCCGGTCGGTCGAGTAACGGGCGAAGCCGCCGGCCAGGTGGTCGTAGATGCCGCCGGCGGCCATGGCGTCGAGGGTGGTGGTGGCCATGGCCAGCGATCGCTCGTCGCCGGTGGCCCGGTGGTGGCGCAGGCAGAGCTCGACCAGGGTGGGGCGGGGGAACTTCGGGGCCGGTCCGAAGCCGCCCCATTCGGGGTCGAAGCGCTCGCCGAGCTGGGCCACCGTCCGGGCGAGGAGGTCGGCCGCCCGGGCCGAGCCGGCGGCCGCGCCGTCCGGGCCGCTCGACGCGTCGGGGCCACCGGCGGTGGCTGCGCTGGTGGTGGCTCTGTCGGTGGTGGCCACGTTGGCGTCGGCCGCCAGCCGGTCGGCCAGGTGGTCGGCCAGGCACACCTCCCGGGCCACCGCCTCGACCAGGGCGTCGGCCTGGGCCTCCACCTCGGCCCGCCGCTCGGTCCAGGCCTCGGCCAGGGCGGCCAGCACCCGGCGGAAGGCCGGCATGCCGTGGCGGTCGGTGGGCGGGAAGTAGGTGCCGCCGAAGAAGGGCCGCCCGTCGGGCGTACAGAAGACGGACATCGGCCACCCGCCCGACCCGGTCATCGCCTGGACCGCCGCCATGTAGACGGCGTCGACGTCCGGCCGCTCCTCCCGGTCGACCTTGACCGAGACGAACGACCGGTCCAGGTCGGTGGCGGTGGCCGGGTCCTCGAAGCTCTCGTGGGCCATCACGTGGCACCAGTGGCAGGAGGCGTACCCGACGGAGACGAAGAGTGGCTTGTCCTCCCGCCGGGCCCGGTCGAACGCCTCCTCGCCCCAGGGGTACCAGCCCACGGGATTGCCGGCGTGCTGGCGAAGGTAGGGGCTGGTCTCCTCGGCCAGGCGGTTCACGCCCCGATGTTACGGGGCACGGTCCTGCCGCCTGCCGCCTGCCGCCTGCCGCCGGGGCCGGGGCCGGGGCCGGGGCTACGTCAGCGCCGCCCGCCGCACCTTGCCCGAGGCGGTCCGGGGCAGGGCGGCCACGGCTACCGCCTCCTTCGGCGCGGCCCACGGGGACAGGGTGGCCGCCACCAGCTCGGCCAGCTCGTCCCGCCCGGGCGGGCGGGCGGGGTCGGCCGGCACCACCCAGGCCACCACCCGCTCGCCCCACTCGGGGTCGGGCCGCTTCCACACCGCCACCTCGGCTACCGCCGGGTGAGTGGCCAGGACCCGCTCCACCGCCGCCGGCCAGACCTTCTCGCCGCCGGTGACGATCACCTCGGCCAGCCGGCCGTCCACGTCGAGCAGGGCCGGCCCGCCGCCGGGGCCACCACCGCCGCCTTCACTACCGCGGCGGCCGCCATCGCCTGGGCCGCCGTCACCGTCATCGCCACCGTCGCCGGGGCGGAGCCGGCCGCCGTCGCCGGTAGGGAGCCACCCCCCGCCCCCGTCGGGGCCCGGCACCCGGGGGTCGGTGCCGTCGCGGTAGCAGCGGAGCAGCATGGGACCGCGCAGGAGCACCTCGCCAGCCTCGCCCTCCCCGGGCCGGCCGGTGCCGATCGCCACCTCCACCCCGTCCAGGGGCCGGCCGTCGTAGACCACGCCGGAGCCGGTCTCCGTCATGCCGTAGGTGGTGACCACGTTCGGCGGCAGGTCGCCGGGCGGGGCGGCACCCCCCAGGAGGATGGCGGCGAACACGGCGGGGTCGATCCGCCGGAGGGCGGTGGTCACCAGTGAGACATGCGTGGCCCCGCCGTCCCGGCCGGCCTGCTCGACCCGCTCGGCCTCGAAGCCCGGCAGTACGGTGAGCGGGGTGCCGGTGCGCAGGGCCCGGGTGACCACGGCCAACCCCCCCACATGGGCCAGGGGCAGGCAGGCCAGCCAGTGGTGGCGGCCCGGGTCCACCCCCAGGCGGGCGTTGGTGGCCACAGCTGAGGCGGTGACCGCGGCGTGGGTGAGCACGACGCCCCGGGGGGTGCCGGTGGAGCCGCTGGTGGCCACCACCAGGGCGTCGCCCTCCTCTACCGGCCGGCCGCCGGCCAGCCGGACGGCGGCCCCGTCCGGTCCCACCACCCGGGTGGGGGCCAGGGCGTCCCGCAGGGCCCGGGCGGCTGGCGGGGGGAGCCGGGGGTCGAGGGGGGCGCCGGCGTCGCCGGCGTCCCAGACCGCCTGCAGCGCGTCGACGAACCCCCGCCCGGGCGGGAGTTCCAAGGCGACGAGCTCGCGCATCGGCCGGTAGCGTAGGTCGCCATGTGCGCGGACACCGTCATCACCGGCCGGCCCCACGACCCCCTCGACGACCTCCGGGGCCTCCCGTTGCCGGCGTTCGTGCCCGCCGGTGACTACAAGGACGTGCGCTACGAGACGGCCGAGGGGATCGCCCGCATCACCATCTGCCGGCCCGAGGTCCGCAACGCCTTCCGGCCCCAGACCCTGTTCGAGCTGGCCGACGCCTTCAACGAGGCCCGGGATGACCCCGAGGTCGGGGTGATCGTGCTCACCGGGGAGGG
>JASHWO010000083.1 GCA_030044045.1 Acidimicrobiales bacterium | reverse complement strand
GTCACCGAGGTGCCTGTGAGCTGGGGGCTGGCCGGGGTGGCCGCCAGTGAGAGCGTGGTCGGGACGGGCGGGGGTGGCAGGGACAGTGTCCCGTGCAAGGTGAGGCTCAGCTCACCACCCGCCCCCGAGGTTGTCTTGCTCAGTGTGCCGGCGGCCAGGCTGCATGTCGTCGACCCGAAGGTAGGCACTGTGATTGTCGGGTCCTTGACCGTGACCGACTTGGTGGTCTTGGAGTACGGGGCTGTGGGAGCAGAGAGCAGCACGATGCGCACCGGGTGCGCGCTGGTGCAGGTCTCTGTGATCGGCCGGATGACGTGGTAGCGGTACTCGACTGTCACCCCGATCGAGACCGCCCCGGCTGTGGTGACCGCGCCTGTGGCCTTGGTGCCGGGCATCTGGAGCACGCTCGCCACGACGGCCCCGCGTGTTGTGGTGGCCGTCAAGGACGGGACGGTGAGGGTCCCTGTGGACAGTGTCCCCTTTGTCGGTGTCTCCTTGGCGGTGAAGCCGGCCGAGGCTGTGGCCGGCAGGGCTGTGGGGGTGCCGTGGTGGGTGGCGTAGGTGCCGCCGGTCATCGACAGCGACACGGTCGTCGCCGTGGTGGCCTGGGCCGGGGTCTCGGCCACCGACACGGTGAGCACACCGGCCAGCAGGACGACGGCACTGAAGCCGGCCACCACGCGCCCGAGGAACCCCCCGGACGCGAAGAACCGGCGGGCCGAGCCGCCGGTCGTACGTGAGAAATCTGCGCCAGTGGGCGCGAACCCCGAGGTTAGGGCGTTGCTACCCCCCCCCCGATAATTCGAGACGAGCCCGTCATGGGCGTCTCGTTCGTCTCGGCGCGAACGTTGTCGCCACCGAACCGCCGGATCTGCATGGAACCCCCTTCAACCGCCGCTCGTCAGTGTGACCCGCTGTCGAAGCCGCGGCAGACCGCCGCGGTTCGAACAAACGCTGGAACGGGTTGTACCACAGGTACCCCGTCGAAGGGAAGGGGGGTGGGGGAATTTCTGTGTGGCCAGGGGCGGGGGCAGCGGCAGGGCCGGGCCCGATACGGCCGGCGTGGGGTTGGGGGCCCACGCATCGGAGGAGCCAGGGGTTGGGGCCCCTGGCGGGCTGAGCAGCACAGCCGCCGGCAAGTTACCGATTCGTAGGGCGCGGATAGCATCGGTTCATGACGATCAGGCGTGTGGGCATCGTGGGATCGGGGATCATGGGGTCGGGGATCGCCGAGGTGGCGGCGGCCCACGGGCACGACGTGGTGGTGCGGAGCCGGACCCAGACCGCGGCCGAGGCCATGGTGGCCGGCCTGGAGAAGTCGCTGGCCCGCCAGGTGGAGAAGGGCAAGCGCACCGAAGCCGAGCGCGAGGAGATCCTGGCCCGGATCACGGCCACGTCGAACCTGGACGAGCTGGCCGGGTCGGACCTGGTGGTCGAGTCGGTGGTGGAGGACCTGGCGGTGAAGCAACAGCTCTTCACCGAGCTCGACCGGGTGTGCCCCGACGGCACCATCCTGGCCACGAACACGTCCACCCTGCCGGTGGTGGAGCTGGCCATGGCCACCGGCCGGCCCGACCGGGTGTGCGGGGTGCACTTCTTCAACCCGGCCCCGGTGATGTCACTGGTGGAGGTGGTCCGCCCGCTGACCGCCTCGGACGAGACCGTCGCTGCCGCCGTGGCCTTCGCCGAGGCCTGCGGCAAGGAGCCGGTCGAGGTGAAGGACCGGGCCGGCTTCGTGGTCAACGCCCTCCTCTTCCCCTACCTGAACAACGCCGTCCGCCTCCTGGAGCAGGGAGTGGCCACCCGCGACGGGATCGACGCCGCCATGAAGGGCGGGTGCGGCTTCCCCATGGGGCCGTTCGCCCTGCTCGACCTGGTCGGGCTGGACACCTCGCTGGCCATCCTCGACGCGCTGTACGAGGAGTACCGCGACCCGAACGGCGCGGCCGTGCCGCTCCTGCGGCGCATGGTGGCGGCCGGGACCCTGGGCCGGAAGTCCGGCCACGGCTTCTACGAGTACGGCCATGGATAGGGCCACGGAAGGGGCCGGTGGCCGTGGATAGGCCCTGGCTGATGCGGACCTACTCGGGCCACTCCTCGGCCCAGGCCTCCAACGAGCTCTACCGCACGAACCTGGCCAAGGGCCAGACCGGCCTCTCCATCGCCTTCGACCTGCCCACCCAGACCGGGTACGACCCGGACGCGCCGGAGGCCGCCGGCGAGGTGGGCAAGGTGGGGGTGCCGGTGGTCCACCTGGGCCACATGCACCAGCTCATGGACGGCATCCCGGTGGCCGAGATGAACACCTCGATGACCATCAACGCCACCGCCGCCTGGCTGCTCGGCCTCTACGTGGCCAACGCCGAGGACCAGGGCGCCGACGTGGCGTCGCTGGCCGGGACCACCCAGAACGACATCGTGAAGGAGTACCTGAGCCGGGGCACCTTCATCTTCCCGCCCGGGCCCAGCCTGCGCCTGACCGTCGACACCATCGCCTACACCCTCCACCACGTCCCCCGCTGGAACCCGGTCAACGTGTGCAGCTACCACCTGCAGGAGGCCGGGGCCACGCCGGTGCAGGAGATCGCCTACGCGCTGGCCACGGCCATCGGGATCGTCGACGCCGTCCGGGCCTCGGGCAAGGTGGCGCCGGACGACCTGCCGGCCGTGGTGGGCCGCATCAGCTTCTTCGTCAACGCCGGGGTGCGCTTCATAGAGGAGACCTGCAAGATGCGGGCCTTCACCGCGTTGTGGGACCGCATCTGCCGGGAGCGCTTCGGAGTGCAGGACGAGAAGCTGCGGCGCTTCCGTTACGGGGTGCAGGTCAATTCGCTGGGACTGACCGAGCAGCAGCCGGAGAACAACGTCCCCCGGATCGCGCTGGAGACCCTGGGCGTGACCCTCTCGAAGGACGCCCGGGCCCGGGCCATCCAGCTCCCGGCCTGGAACGAGGCGCTGGGGCTGCCCCGGCCCTGGGACCAGCAGTGGTCGCTGCGCATCCAGCAGATCCTGGCCTACGAGTCCGACCTGCTCGAGTACGAGGACGTCTTCGAGGGGTCCCTGGTGGTCGAGCGCAAGACGGCCGAGCTGGCCGCCGCCGCCGCCGCCGAGCTGGACGAGGTGCTCGGCCTGGGAGGCGCCTTCGAGGCCATCGAGGAGCTGAAGACCCGCCTGGTGCGGAGCCAGTCCGACCGGGTCCGGCGGATCGAGACGGGCGAGCAGAAGGTGGTGGGGGTCAATTGCTTCACCGAGAGCGCGCCGTCGCCGCTGACCGCCACCGACCACGGCGCCCAGTCGATCCTGAAGGTCGACCCCACGGTGGAGGCGGCCCTGCAGGAGGACGTGGCCGGGTGGCGGCGCCGGCGCGACGGAGCGGCGGTGGCCCGAGCCCTCGACCACCTGCGCCGGGCCGCCGCCGACGAGCGGGCCAACGTGATGGCCCCCACCATCGCCCTGGCCCACGCCGGGGGCACCACCGGGGAGTGGGCCGGCGTGCTGCGGGAGGTGTTCGGCGAGTACCGGGCGCCCACGGGGGTGGCCGGCGGGGTGGGGCGCCGGGGCCCCGAGCTGGCCCCGGTCCGGGCCCGGGCCCGGGCGCTCCCCGGGGGACCACCCCGGCTGCTGGTGGCCAAGCCGGGACTCGACGGCCACTCCAACGGGGCCGAGCAGATCGCCGTGGCCGCCCGCGACGCCGGGTTCGAGGTGGTGTACCAGGGCATCCGCCTCACGCCCGAGCAGATCGTGGCCGCCGCCCGCGACGAGGACGTGGACGTGATCGGCCTGTCGGTGCTCTCCGGGTCCCACCTGGAGCTGGTGCCCGAGGTGCTCGACCGGCTCCGGTCGGCCGGGGTGGCAGCCGCGGTGGTGGTGGGCGGGATCGTCCCCCCCGACGACGCCGAGGTGCTCCGGGGGAAGGGCGTGGCCGCCGTCTACACTCCGAAGGACTTCCAGCTCGACCGGATCATGGACGAGCTGGTGACCCTGGCGGCACAGCGCCGCTCGCCGGCGGCGCCCGGGTAGCCGGCGGCGGCCCGGATGGGCGACGATAGGGGCATGGACACCGTCATCAAGGGGGGCACGCTGGTCGACGGGACGGGGGCGCCCGGCCGGCCGGCCGACGTGGGCATCACCGGCGGCCGCGTCGCCGCCGTCGGCACCGGCTTGCGGGGCGACCGGGAGCTCGATGCGTCGGGCCAGGTGGTCGCCCCCGGCTTCGTCGACATCCACACCCACTACGACGCCCAGGTCTTCTGGGATCCCCGCCTCACCCCGTCGTCCCACCACGGGGTGACGTCGGTGGTGGCCGGCAACACAGGCTTCTCCATCGCCCCGATCCGGGCCGGGGACGTGGCCCTCATGGCCCGCACCCTCCAGCACGTGGAGGACATGAGCTTCGACACCCTCTCGGTCGGGGTGCCGTGGGACGAGTTCGAGACCTTCCCCCAGTACCTGGCGGCCATCGGGCGGCGGGGCACGGCGCTGAACTACGGCTGCTACGTGGGCCACACCGCGGTCCGCCTCTACGTCATGGGCGAGGCGGCCTACGAGCGGCCGGCCACCGAGGACGAGCTGGCCCGCATGCAGGCCACGGTGGCCGAGGCCATGGACGGCGGGGCCATCGGCTTCGCCACCAGCGCCTCCCCCACGCACAACGGCGACCACGGCCGGCCGGTGCCCTCCCGGGTGGCCGACCTGGCCGAGCTGCGGGCCCTGCTGGAGCCGGTGCGCCGGGCCGGCCGGGGGGTGGTGGCCCTGCTGCCCGGCGGGGTGATCCCCCACGAGGAGGTCTTCGCCCTCCAGCGGGAGGTGGGCCGGCCCTTCACCTGGACGGCGCTGCTCACCGTGAAGGGCTTCCCCTACCACCGGGGCGTGGTCGAGCAGCACGACGCCGCCCGGGCCGAGGGGGTCGAGGTGTGGCCCCAGGTGTCCTGCCGGCCGCTGGTCTTCCAGATGAACCTGGCCGAGCCGTTCACCCTGAACACCCGTCCCAGCTTCGCCGCCCTGATGGATGCCGGCCGGGAGGAGCGGATCGCCGCCTACCGGGACCCGGCCTGGCGGGCCCGGGCCGGCGAGGACCTGGGCTCGGGGATCCCCTTCAACTGGGCGGCGGTCTCGGTGGCCGAGTCGGCGTCCCGCCCCGACCTGGCCGACCGCCCGGTGCTGGACCTGGCGGCCGAGCAGGGCGTGACGCCGCTCGACGTGGTGCTCGACCTCTCCCTGGCCGACGACCTCACCACCCGCTTCTGGTCGGTGGTGGCCAACGACGACCAAGAGGCCATCGCCTGGCTCCTCCCCCGGGACAACGTGCTGCTGGGTCTGGCCGACTCGGGCGCCCACGTCTCCCAGCTCTGTGACGCCTGCTTCGCCACCGACCTGCTGGGCAACTGGGTGCGGGAGCGGGAGGTCATGCCGCTGGAGCGGGCCGTGCACAAGCTGACCGGCGAGCCGGCCGCCGTCTACGGCCTGGCCGACCGGGGCACGGTCGAGGTCGGCAAAGCGGCCGACCTCTGCGTCTTCGACCCGGACACCGTGGCCCCTGGACCGCTGCGGCGGCTCCGGGACTTCCCGGCCGACGGCGAGCGCCTCACCGCCGACGCCCCAGTGGGGATGGCCCACGTCCTGGTCAACGGGGTGCCGGTGCGGCTGGACGGCGAGCCTTGCCCGGACGCCCGGCCCGGGGTGTTGCTCTAGGGCCGCTCGCGACGGGCCGGCACCGGCCGGATCCACCACCGGCCGCTGAAGCGCCAGGCCCGGTGGGCCTGGTCAGGGCCGCCGACGGGAGCCGCCGCGCCGGGCCACAGTTGGTCAACCGCGGCTGCCACCATGGCCACTACTGCTGTGTTGCTCAGCCCGCCTGGGCACCCCAACCCAGGCTCCTCCGCTGCGTGGGGCCCCTGCCCCACGCCGGCCGTACCGGGATCCGGCTCGCTCGTCGCCAGGCCGGTCACAGGGGCACGTTCCCGTGCTTGCGCTTCGGCAGCTCCTCCCGCTTGGAGGCCAGCATGGCCAGCGCCCGTACCAGCACCCGGCGGGTGTCGGCCGGCGAGATGACGTCGTCCACGTAGCCCCGCTCGGCGGCGATGTAGGGGGTGGCGTAGCGCTCGGTGTACTCCTCCACCAGCTCCGCCCGCCGGGCCACCGGGTCGGCGGCCTCGGCCAGCTCCCGACGGTAGACGATCTCCACCGCCCCTTGGGGGCCCATCACCGCCAGCTCGGCCGAGGGCCAGGCGTAGGCCAGGTCCGCCCCGATCGACTTGGAGTTCATCACCACGTAGGCCCCGCCGTAGGCCTTCCGGGTGATGACCTGGATGCGGGGGACCGTGGCCTCGCAGTAGGCGTAGAGCAGCTTGGCCCCGTGACGGATGATGCCGCCGTACTCCTGGTCGGTGCCGGGCATGAAGCCGGGCACGTCGACGAAGGTGACCAGCGGGATGTTGAAGGCGTCGCAGGTGCGGACGAACCGGGCCGCCTTCTCCGACGAGTCGATGTCCAGCACCCCGGCCAGCACCGCCGGCTGGTTGCCCACGATGCCCACCACCCGGCCGTCGATACGGGCGAAGCCGCAGGTGATCGACATGGCCCAGTGGGCGTGCACCTCCAGGTAGTCGCCGTCGTCGACCACCGCGGTGACGACGTTCTTCATGTCGTAGGGCTGGTTGGGCGAGGCTGGCATCAGGTCCACCAGCTCGGGGGTCTCCCGCTCCGGATCGTCGCCGGTCACCACCGGCGGGGGCTCCTCCAGGTTGTTCGAGGGCAGGAACGACAGCAGGTACCGGACGTCGTCCAGGCAGGCCTTCTCGTCGGCCGAGACGAAGGTGGCCACCCCGGACTTGGTGGCGTGGCTCATGGCCCCACCCAGCTCCTCCAGGGTGACGTCCTCGCCGGTCACCGTCTTCACTACGTCGGGACCGGTGATGAACATGTGGGAGGTGCCCTGGACCATGAAGATGAAGTCGGTCATGGCCGGCGAGTAGACGGCCCCGCCGGCACACGGCCCCAGGACCACGCTGATCTGGGGGATCACCCCGGAGGCGGCCACGTTGCGGTGGAAGATGCCCCCGTAGGAGTGGAGCGACACCACCCCCTCCTGGATGCG
>JASHWO010000082.1 GCA_030044045.1 Acidimicrobiales bacterium | reverse complement strand
GTCCATGCCGCCGGCGGCGATCCGGGGCAGGTCGTCCTGGAGCCGCTTGCCCAGCCGGGCCACCGGGTTGTCCACCGGTCGCCGGGCCAGGTGGACGCCGAGGCGCTCGACGGCCAGGGATACCAGGTCGGGCGGGTCGACGCGCAAGGCGTCCAGCCGCACGGTGGCGGCGAAGGGGGGCAGGGCCAGTGACAGGGGATCCTCGTGCGCGCCGCAGTGCAGCACGGCCTCGAAGTCGTCACCCTGCAGCTCGGCGTAGCCGGCGTTGTGGAAGTAGCCGAGCCGGCTCGCCTCCCGGTCGAGCATCTGCACGGCCACCGTGGTCTTCTGGTGGGCCGTGCGGTAGGTCACGCCGGCGGTGTCCGGCAGGAAGTAGGCGTCGACGTCGACGGCCACCGGGTGGCCCAGGCGCAGGTGGTCGTCGAGGTGGTCGACCAGCGCCCGCCACACGTTCAGCTCGTGCACCTCGATCCCGTAGAGCAGGCGGAGGTCCTCCTCGGGGTAGGTGAACATGGTCCACTGCTCGCCGTCGAAGTCGGTGCCCACGGCGAAGGCCAGGCCGGGGACGGGGTCGAGCCCCCACGCCCGGAGGATCTCGATCCACATGTCGGTGGCGCAGTTCGTCTCGGCCCAGTCGGCCCCCGGCCCGTGCAGGGGGTGGGGCCGGTAGCGGGCCGGGTCGAGGGGGAGGAGCGCCAGCCTCATGCCCACAGCCGCTCCCGGACGCCGGCCGGCCAGCGGTCGGGGTCCAGGCCGTGGCGGCGGAACAGGGCCAGGGTGATGCGGTCGACCCCGAAGGCCACGCAGGCGCTGTGGGCCACCTGCCCGCCCGCCGTCACGATGGCGAAGGGCAGGCCGAAGTGGTCCCGGGCGCAGTTGCCGGAGATGATGGCCGTAGGCCGCTCCTCCGAGCAGATGGGGGTGGTGCCCTCCAGCTTCAGGTGCTCCTCCATCTGGGCGGTGGCCAGGATGGTGCCCACCCGGCCGAAGAACGGGTCGTTGGCCGGCACGGTGGTCATGGGCAGGCCCAGCTCGCCCAGCATCCCGAGGCCGGCGGCCAGCACGCCGTCCCGGTGGGCCTGGGCGGCGTCGGGCTCGCCCACGTAGACCAGCTCGTGCATGCGGAAGGCCACCATGCGGGCCGGGTCGGCGCTGGGCTCGTGGCGGAAGCACCAGTTGGCGATCTCGAAGCGCCGCCCGCCGGCCGGCAGGCGGCCGGTGCAGAGCGGGTAGAGCGAGTGGCAGGCGGCCGAGCTCAGCACCACGTCGGCCGGCTCCAGCAGGGTCGGCCAGTCGCCGCCGTCCTCGTAGCGCCGGGAGAGCTCGCGGTGCTGGCGGTCGCCGCCCCGGAACACGTGCACCGACCCCATGAGGTCGGGGAACGACTGGAGGTAGCCGGTACGGTCGAAGGTGCCGCGCCCCAGCAGGGGTGGGAAGTGCACCGCCTCGTAGGCCCCGGCCCCGAGGTCGGTGACGCACCGGTCGATCCCGGCCACCACCCGCTGGTAGACGGCCGAGTAGCCGTACACGCCGTCGGCGCCGGTGGGCACCAGCAGCCCGGCCGCCATCAGATCCCGGCGGAAGGCGTCGTAGGCGGCACCCGGCGCGGCGGCCGTGGCGGTGGTCATCAGCCTCTCCGGTCCATCAGCAGGAGCTGGGCGTTGTTGGCCAGGATGCGGTCGTTGTTGACCATGAGCGAGGCGCCGTAGGCGTCGCGCAGCAGGCGGCCCATGCTGTAGGGCGAGTCCTCCCGGTACCCGGCGATCCCGCAGATGCCCAGGGCGCCGGCCACCACCTCCACCACCATGGTGGAAGCGCTCACCTTCAGGGAGTTCATGGCGGCGGTGAAGGAGAGGCGGCCCAGCGCCTCGCGGTCCTCGGCCAGCTCGTCGAAGGCCCGGGCCGCCCCGGCCACCAGGGCCGACAGGCGGTCGTAGAGGGCGGCCAGCTCGGCCAGGCGCAGCGCCGTGGGCGGGGTGGCTCCCGGCTGTTTCCGGGCCTCGGCCTGCACGCTGCGCCGGGCCCGGTCGAAGGCCTCGGTGGCGATGCCCAGCCAGACGTGGCCCCACAGCACGTGGGACACCGGGAGCATGGTCTGGGCGGCGATGTCGCCGAAGGGCACCGGCACCACGCCGGCCTCGTCGCCCTCGGCGGTGAGCCGGTACCCCGAGCTGCAGGTGCCCCGCAGGCCCAGGGTGTCCCAGCCGCTCAGGGGGGCCAGGCGGACGTCGGGCACGGTGGCCAGCACCAGCACCTGGTCGCTGGGCGGGCTGTCGGGCGAGCGGCGGGCGGTGACCAGCACGGCGTCGGCGTGCTCCCCGTAGGAGACCACCGGGGCCTGCTTCTCCACCCGGTACCGCCCGCCCTGGCGCACCACCGCGCAGACGCTGGAACGGGTGTCGCCGCCGGTGCCGATCTCGGTGGTGGCCGAGGCCAGCAGGTACTGGTGCCGGACCAGGTCGCGCAGGTAGGCCTCGATGCGCTCGTTGGCGGCGTGGCGGGCCAGGCAGGCCACCTGGAGGTGGTGCATGGCGAAGATCATCCCGGTGGAGGAACAGTGCCGGGCCAGGGCGGCGGTGGCCGCGCCCACCTGGGCCAGGCTGGCGCCGTCGCCACCCAACCGGGCCGGCACCAGCGCCGACAGCATGCCCTCGGCCCGCAGGGCGGCGAAGGCCTCGGCCGGGAAGCGGGCCTGGCGGTCCACGTCGGCGGCGGCCGGGCCGGCGATCTCCGACCCGATGGCCGCCGCCCGCTTGGCCAGGTCGGTGGCCGCCTGGTGCGTGCTGGTCGTGCTCACGAGGCCACCGCCACGTCCTGTAGCGCCGCCACCGCCCGGCGGATGGCGGCCACCGAGGCGAAGGTGTCACGGCGCAGCATGGCTTCGGGGAACTCGACGTCGAAGGCGTCCTCGAGGGCCAGCATCACGTTGACGTTGGCGTGGGAGGTCATGCCCGCCCCGAACAGGTCGTCCTCGTCGCCCAGCGAGGCCACATCCACGGGGATGCGGCCGTGGCTGGCCAGGATCTGCCGGATCTGGTCGTCCATGTCGTCCTTTCGCGGGCGGGGTCCGCCCCTCGCTGCCCGGCTGGAGCGCCGCGTCACGGGGGAGAGGGCTCAGCCGCCCGCCTGATACGCGGCCGGTCCGGGCGGGCCCCCGGGGCCGGGCCGGCCGGCCGGGTCACCGAAGGGGTCGACACGGGGGCCGCCGCCGGTGCCCGCGCCGGGTGCCCGGTCGAGCCAGCGGGGGTGGTCGACGGCGAAGCGGTAGGCGGCCTCCAGCGCCGCCACGTTCCCGGCGGGGGTGAACCGGGCCCGGTAGGTGCGCAAGGCGGCCCGGCCCATCTCGGCCAGCCGGGCCTCGGAGGCCCCCGCCACCTCGGCCAGCAGGCCGGCCAGCGACGGGGCGCTGCCGGGCGGGTAGAGGAAGCCGTCCACCCCGTGGGTGACCAGCTCCGGGAAGGCGCCGTGGTCGGTGGCCAACGCCGGGACCCCGGCGGCCATGGCCTCGATCACCACCAGCCCGAAGGGCTCGGGCCACTCGGAGGGGACCACCACCGCCCGGCAGCGGCCGACCAGCGCGGCGCAGGCCGGCCGGTCCAACAGCCCCAGGAACGACACGTCGGGGCGGGCGGCCGCCCACTGGCGGAGCTCGCCATCCAACGGCCCGGCGCCGGCCAGGGCCAGACGCAACCCGCTCCCGGGACGGTCGGCGGCGAACCGCTCCCAAGCCCGCTGCAGCACCCGCAACCCCTTGGCCTCGCTCAGCCGGCCCAGGTACACCACCAGCGGCTCCGGCGCCCCCCGGGGCGGGGCCGGGGGGACGGCGTTGCCCTTCACGAAGCACCGCTCGGGGGGCAGGTCGAGGGAGCCCAGCTCCCGGCGGTGGGCCTCGGAGAGAAAGAGGTAGGCCGAGGGGACGGTGCGCCACAGCCGGCGGTGGGCGGCCGCGGCCAGGGCCACCGGGGCCGTGGCCAGTGCCGAGGCGCGGTAGCACCCGTGCCGGATCCCGGGCAGGGCCAGGGTCCGGCCGGCGCAGTCCCGGCAGGGGGCCCCTGTGCGGTAGAGGTCGCTGCCCGGGCAGACCAGGCGGTAGTTGTGGACGGTCACCACGCACGGCACCCGCCGGGCGGCGGCGCGCTGCAGGACGGAGGCGCTCAGCAAAGGGAAGAGGTTGTGCACGTGCACCACGTCGGGGGCCGACCGGTCGAGCTCGGCGTCGAAGTCGGTGGCGGCGCGCCGGCTCCACAGGACCTGGACGGGCACCAGGGCCCGGCGGGCCGGGGGCAGGGCGGCGATGTCGTCGCTCCGCCGCTCCAGCCGGCGGACCTCGTGGCCGGCCACGGCCAGCGCCTCGGCCTCCTGGTCGACCACCCGGTTCTCGCCGCTGGGCGAGGCCGAACGGTAGCGGTTGTGCACCAGGAGGATCCTCATTCGGGGAGCACCTCCGGGACCGACCCGCCGGCCGACCCCCGGGCGTGGGCGGGTCGAGCGGCATGGGCGGCATGGGCAGCGTGGTCACCGTCGCCATGGGGGGCGGCGCCGTGGAGGGGTCCGGCGGCCGGGGCGGGCGCTCCCTCGGCGCGGTAGATGGCCTCGGCGGCCGGCCGCGACACCGTCCAGTGGGTGGCCAGCAGCCCGAGAGTCCGGACGGCGCAGGGGATGAGGGTGGCGAAGGCGGCGCCCAGCACCCCGAGGCGCGGGGCCAGGAGCACCACCGTGACGACGGACACCACCACGGCGGCGATGGTGGCCGGCAGCATGTGCTGGGATCGGCGGGTGGCCTTCAGGCTGAGGATGGCCCCGAGACTGCAGGAGGTGGCGAAGGCGGCCAGGGCCAGCACGTCGGCGGCCGCGGCGAACCGGGCGAAGGCCGGGCCGTAGATCGCCACCAGGAGCTGCCGGCCGAAGCCCACCACCACCAGGCCGACCAGGCCCACGCCGGCCATGCCGGCGGCGGCCACCACCCGCTCCACCCGGCGCAACCCGGGCCACCCCTGCTCCCGCAGGGCCCGGGACGCCTCAGGCAGGCCGATGCTGCCGCCCGCCTGGACCAGGACCAGCGAGGGGCCGCTGATCAGACTGGTGGCCGCCTTCAGCCCGCCGATGCCGGCCGGTCCCAGGAAGGCGCCGGTCAGCACCACGGTGGACTGGGTTGTGGCCGCCGAGGTGGCGTTCCCGGCCACCAGCCACCGGCTGATCGCCCAGCGCCGGCGGATGCGAGCCAGGCCGCCCCGGAGTGACGGGCGGCAGGCGAACTGGTGCAGGCCGTAGAGGGCCCCGGCGGCGGCACCGACGCCCCAGGCGCCCACGGCCACCACCGACGAGTGCACGCCGGACAGGAAGAGGGCGGCGAAGGTGGCGGCCTGGACGGCGTCGAAGACCAGGTCGTTGGCGAGCGCCTTCTCCGGCGCCGACGCCATGAAGCCCACCCAGCGCCAGTAGTCCTGGGCCAGCAGGCAGGGGAGCCAGGGGGCCAGGCAGAGGAAGGACACGCCGAACGGCCGCTGGCCCAGCCCCAGCAGGAGCAGCCCGCCCCCGGCGAACAGCACGGCCGTGGCCAGCCCGAGGGTGATCTCGGCGGCCAGGCCGAGGGTCACGTGGCGGTCGGGATCGGCCTGGCGCAGGTCGTTCTCGATGGCCATGGGATCGGTCACCAGCGAGCGGTGCAAGGCGGCGACCAGGAGCCACACGGCGTAGACCAGCGAGTAGGCGCCCAGGCCGGCCACCCCGGCCACGTGGGCGGCGGCGATCCCCACGGCGAAGTTGGACAGCGACGACACGCTCTGGTCGACGGCGGTGAGCCCGAAGCGCACGGTGAGCCGGTGGCTCGCCACCGGGGACGGCCAGGGCCGGGTGACCATCAGTCCGGGCCGGGGACGGCCACCGCCGGCGGCGTGGCGGGGTCGAGGGCCGGCGGCGCGGCGAGAGCCACCAGGAAGCGGTAGAGGTCGGGGACCACCGCCGTGGCGGTGAACCGGTCCTGGAAGCGGCGCCGGGCCGCCGCGCCCAGGCGGGCCCGGGCCGCCTCGTCGGCCAGCAGTCCGGCCAGCACCCTGGCACCCTGCGCCGGGTCGTCGAGATCCCAGAACCGCCCCTCGATCCCGTCCCGGTAGATGCCGGGGATGCCGCCCACCGCCCCGGCCACCGGGGGCACGCCGGCCGCCATGGCCTCCAGCACCGCCAGCCCGAAGGGCTCCCCCCGGGCGGCGTGGACGTAGGCCCGGTAACCGGGGAGCAGCCGGGCCGCCTGGGGCACGTAGCCCAGCAGGCGCACCTGGCCGTCCAGGCCGAGCCGGCGGGCCCGGTGCCGGAGGGCCCGGCGCTCCGGGCCGTCGCCGGCCACGTCCAAGGTGATCCGGTGGCCGGCCCGGGTGGCCTCGGCCAGGACGTCGAGCAGGTAGCGGTGGTTCTTGCGGGGCTCCAGGGAGCCCACGCTGAGCAGGTCGGCCGCCGGGCCGGTCGTAGCCGGGGGCGGACCGTCGATCGGTGTGGCCAGGAAGTTCGGGACGGTGACGGCCGGCACGCCACCCAGGTCCTGCAACCAGAGCGCCTCCCGGGCCGCCGCCGACACGAACACGATCCCGTCCACCCGCCGGAGCACGTCCCGTTCCAGCGCCCGGATGCCGCGGAAGACCCGCCCGCCGGGCGCGATGCGCCCCTTGCCGGCCCACTCGTCGGCCTGGGAGACCCAGAAGTGCACGGCCAGCACCACCCGCTGGCCCGGCCGCCGGGCCCCGAGGGCGGCCGCCGCGGCGACCGGGCACTGGCAGTAGACGGTGGCCTCCTCGGCGCCGGGCCGGGCCAGGACCGGGCGGAGGGCCCGGGCCAGGGACACCCGGTGCCAGTGGCGGTACCAGGCCACGCTGGCCGGGCCGCTCAAAGGGTCGACGGCCTGCCGGGCGGCGAACACGGCGTCGCGGGCCGGGCCGCGTACCGGGCCGCCGGCCGAGAAGGGGGTCACCACCGGGCAGGGGAGGCCCCGCGAGGCCAGCTCCCGGGCCAGCTCGCCGACGTGCGTCTGCACCCCGGTGCCGCCCCGGGGGCGCAGCATGGTGGCCACCACGAGAGGCGCCGGGGCGCCGTCATCGTCGGCTCGGCTCGGCACCTCCTTCCGAGCATGGGTCGTCGGCGCTGATACGCGGCGCGGCGCGGCGCCCGGTATCAGTGCCGGACGGACGACCT
>JASHWO010000081.1 GCA_030044045.1 Acidimicrobiales bacterium | reverse complement strand
CCGGCGCCCGGCGAGTGGGACGGCCGCGCTGGCCGGCGGAGCCAGCAGCGCGGCCAGGGCCGCCCGGCGGTCGGCCACCAGCACCGGCGGCGCCAGCCCGCGGTCGGCCCGGTGCTGGCGGAGCAGGTGCAGGGCGGTGCGGTGGAAGGTGCCGGCGCGTACCTCGTCGCCCACATGGAGCACCCAGAGCCGTCGGCGCAGCTCCTCGGCCGCCTTGCGGCTGAAGGTGCAGACCAGCGTGCGGTCGCCGGGGCCCGAGCGGTCGTGGACCCGCCGGGCCACCCGGAGGGTGAGGACGCTCGTCTTGCCGGCGCCGGCGCCGGCCAGCACGCAGAGGACGCGGTCCGGGGCGACGATCGCCTCACGCTGGGCGGGGGTGAGGCCCGCCGGCAGGACCAGGTCGTCGGCCGGGGAAGGCGCCATCGCCGGCACAACCTACCGACCGGCGGTGGGGCGGGCTGCCGGTGGCGCGGGCCGGCAGTGGCGCTGATCGCTGCCGGCTACGGGCCGCGCTCGTCGCCGGCGTGGGCCGGGACCCGGCGCCGGAGCTCGGTGTAGAGGCGCTCGGTGGCTTCCGAGGGCAGGCTCCCCGGGTCGAGCTCGTCCATCCAGCGCTGGCACTCCACCCACTCCCGCCGCAGGAGCTCGGCGTCGCCCGCCTCGGCTGCCACTTCCATGGCCGCCCTGGCCAGCAGTTCGCTGTAGGGCTCGACCAGTCGGGCCTGCTCCAGCCCCCACCGGGCCAGGTCCAGGTAGCCGCCGGCCGAGGCCAGGCGGGCCAGGCGACAGGCCCCGTCGACCAAAAGGGCGGCGATACGCCGCCCGTGGCCCTCCGCGATCCACCAGGCGTAGCCGGTGAGGGTCCCGGCCAGGGGCTCTCCCTCGACCAGGGCCAGGGCCGCCCGGAGGAGGGCCATCGACTCGTCGTCGTTCCCGGCCCCGCCGGCCGCTGCCACCAGACCGGCCGCCCGGATCACGTCCACCGTGACCAGCGACGACACCCGGTAGTGCCCCGACTTCGTGCCCATGGGCAGCAGGTGTTCGCCGTCCGGCCCGCGGCCCAGCGCCCGGCGGCTGGCCCCGACGGTGTTGAAGAGGGTCTTGGCGGCGGCGTCGGCATCGGCCGATCCGAGGACCTGGGCGCGCAGCCGGTCGCTGGTCACCGGGTCGGGATGGTGGAGCGCCAGGTAGGCCACGAGCTCGGTGCCCCGCCGGGCCCGGTTGGCCGGGAGGGCTTCGACCAGGCCGTCGATGCGGGGCACGGCGGTGAGGAGGTGTACTTCGACCGGGCCCGGTTCGAGCAGCTCGGCGACGTCCGGCGGCGGTGTCCCGGCCGTCGACGGGCGAGGGGTGGGGGAGCCGAGTGGCCCGGGCGTGTCAGAGGAGCCGGGCGTGTCAGAGGGGCCGGGCGTGTCAGGGGTGCCCGGGGTGCCCGACGAACGGGAGCCGTCCGGCGTGCCCGACCGGCCCGACGGTGCAGCGACGCCCGGCAGCCGAGCCGTGGCCCGCGGACCGGGCGCGCTCCGCAAGCCGACGGCGCCGCGGGACCTGGTGCGGCCGTCGTCGCCGGCACCAGTGTGAGCGGCCGGGCGGGCCTCGCCTTCGGTCTGGGCAGGTCTCGGTTCGGGCGCCCGCATCAGTTCGTCCAGCGCGACGACCCGGTCCCGGTCGAGGTGCTGCGAGCGGACCGTGACGCCCAGCGGGTGGAGCGAGGCCCCCTGGGCGTCGACCACCACCGTGAGATCGGTGGCCGCCGCCGGCAGGGTGGTCAGCACGGCGCACCGGGCCCGGGTGCCGGTGGACAGGGCGTCCGGGTTGCCGACGAACACCACGCCCGTGCCAGCCTCGGGCCCCTCGCCCGGCGCCGGCTCGCCGGGTGTGCCCGGGTCCGGTGCGCCGTGCCACCGGACCGGCGATGCCGGGCCGGTGGCAGGACGTGTGCCGCCGAGGGCGCTCGCCTCGCGTTCGGCCACCGCCGCCTCCGTGGTCACCACCACCTGCTCGGCCCAGGACCAGGCGGTGGCCGCGGCCTGCATGGCCGACACCAGCTCCGGTGCGCCGGCGCCGAGCACAGGCAGCACCGACCCGGGCCCCACCGGGACCAGCCAGGTGCCGCGGGCGTCGTCGCCCACCGGCAGGAGGGCGGGCAACCACGGGCCGTAGCCGAGGGCTTCCGTGGCCAGCCAGTGGGGATCGGTGGTGGCCGGGAGGTGCCATGCCCGGTCCCCCTGGAGGCGCCAGCCGCCGGGGGACCAGTCGACCGGGGCTCCCAGCCAGATCTCCACCCCGTCCGGCCCCACCCGCACGAGCCGGGCCGGCGGCGCCTCCGCCGCACGTCCGGAGCCGGCCAGGGCGGCGGCGAGCTGGCGGTCGGCCAGTTCCAGCAGTTCCAGCACCGGCGTCCCGTCGAAGGGGGCGAGCAGGGTTGCCGTGTCGGCCGCCAGGTCCGACACGGGTGCGAGCGGGTCGCCCTCCCGCCGGGCCAGCGATGCCGTCAGGCGGGCCCGCCGGGCCCGCCGGGCCAGTGCCGCGGCCACCAGTACGCACACCCCGAGGGTCGCCAGCTCAGGCAACGACGGCGATCCCGGCACCGGCGACCTGGCCGGCGCT
>JASHWO010000009.1 GCA_030044045.1 Acidimicrobiales bacterium | reverse complement strand
GCCGCCGGTCCGGGGCTGATCGCCGCCAGCGCCGGCAACGACGCCGGCGGGGTGGCCACCTACGCCTCGGCCGGCGCCCAGTTCGCCTACCGGACCCTGTTCCTGATGGTGCTGGTCACCGTGGCCTACGTGGTGGTCCAGGAGATGGTGGCCCGCCTGTCGGTCTTTACCGGCAAGGGGCTGGCCGCCCTCATCCGCGAGCAGTTCTCGCTGCGCCTCACCACCTTCGGCATCGCCTGCTTCGCCGTGGCCAACCTGGGTCTGGTGGTCACCGAGTTCGCCGGGATCGCCACCGCCTTCGGCCTGTTCGGGGTGTCCCGCTACGTCTCGGTGCCGGTGGCGGCGGTGGCCATCTGGGCCCTGGTGCTCTTCGGCTCCTACCGCTATGCCGAGCGGATCTTCATCGTGATGACCCTGGTGTTCGTGACCTACCCGGTGGCCGCCGTCCTCGGGCACCCCGACTGGGGGGCGGTGGCCTCGAACCTGGCCTGGCCCCACTTCGTGGCCTCGAAGGCGTTCATCCTGCTGGCTGTGGCCCTGATCGGCACCACCATCACCCCCTACATCCAGCTCTACGAAGCCGGGGCAGTGGTGGACAAGGGCATCGGCCCCGACGAGTACCGGTACGAACGGGTCGACGCCATCGGGGGGGCCGTGATCTCCGACGTGGTGTCGATCGCCATCATCGTGGCCACGGCGGCAGTCATCGGCGGCACCGGGGCCCTGTCGTCGGCGGCCGAGGCGGCCCGGGCCCTGAAGCCGGTGGCCGGCCCGGCGGCCGAGGTTCTCTTCGGGCTGGGCCTGCTCGGGGCCTCGGCCCTGGCGGCGGCGGTGGTGCCCCTCTCCACCTCCTACGCCGTGGCCGAGGCGGTGGGGGCCGAGCGGTCGGTCTCCCGCAGCTATCGCCAGGCGCCGCTCTTCCTGGGGCTGTTCACCGGCCAGATCCTGGTGGGCGCCTCGGTGGTGCTGGTCCCCGGGAACCTGATCGACCTGATCGTGAACACCCAGGTGCTCGAGGGAGTCATCACCCCGGTCACGCTGGTGTTCATCCTGGTGCTGGCCAACCGTCGCAGCCTGCTCGGCCCGGCGGCCAACGGGCGGCTGGCCCGATGGGTGGGGGGCGCCGCGGTGCTGGCGGTGGCCGCGGTGGCCGCTGTCTACGTGGGCCTCACCGTGCTGGGCTGGTTCGGGGTGGGGTGAGGCCCTGCTTGCACGGGACGTGCGCCTCGGGGGAGGCTGTCCGGTCATGGTGCCGCAGCCAGGGGCGATCCGTGCCTAAGACGCCTCGCCAGAAGTGGCGGGAGATGCGGGCCTCTTGGGAGCGCTCCACCCATATCGTGGTCCCGCCGGCTGTGCCCCCGGCCCCGGCCGGGCCGGGCGGGCTGCGGGTGGCGTTCCTGCTCTACCGCGGCAATCCCCGATGCGGCGGGCAGGGGGTGTACACCCGCCACCTCACCCGGGAGCTGGTGGCCCTGGGCCACTCGGTGGAGGTGCTGGCCGGCCAGCCCTGGCCGGCGCTGGACGAGGGGGTCGGGTTCACTCCGGTCCCCGGGCTCGATCTCTACCGCGACCCCGACCCGTTCCGGGTGCCCCACCCCCGGGAGCTCCGGGACCGCCCTGATTGGCTGGAGTTCGGGGTGATGTGCACCGCCGGGTTCGGCGAGCCTTGGGCCTACTCCTTGCGGGCCCGCCGGCTCCTGGCCGCCCGGCGGGGGGAGTTCGACCTGGTGCACGACAACCAGTGCCTGGGCACGGGGATGCTGGGCATGCTCGACGACGGCTGGCCCCTGCTCACCACCCTCCACCACCCGATCACCGTCGACCGCCAGCTGGCCCTGGGCCACACCACGAACCCGTGGCAGCGGTTCACCACCCGGCGGTGGTTCGGCTTCCTCCGCATGCAGGTGCGGGTGGCCCGCCGCCTCCCGGCCATCGTCACCGTGTCCGAGTCCTCCCGGACCGACATCGCCGCCCAGATGGGCGTGGCCGAGGAGCGGATGACCGTGGTGCCGGTGGGGGTGGACCACACCGTGTTCCGCCCGCGGCCCGAGGTGGCGCCGGTGCCCGGGCGGCTCATGGTGACCTCGTCCAGCGACGTGCCGATGAAGGGGCTGGTCCCCCTGCTGGAGGCCGTGGCCAAGCTGCGCACCGAGCGGCCGGTGGAGCTGGTGGTCATCGGCCGGCCCCGGCCCGGGGGCCGGGTGGACCGGGCCATCGGGCGGCTGGGGCTGGAGGGCGCGGTGCGCTGCGTGAGCGGCATCAGCGACGCCGAACTGGCCCGCCTGTACGGCGAGGCCGAGGTGGCGGTGGTGCCCTCCCTCTACGAGGGGTTCTCGCTGCCGGCGGTGGAGGCCATGGCCTGCGGGGTGCCGGTGGTGGCCACCACCGGCGGCGCCCTGCCCGAGGTGGTGGGGCGGGACGGCGAGACCGGGCTCCTGGTTCGGCCGGACGACCCCGGCGCCCTGGCGGCGGCCGTCGGTCGACTGCTGGACGACCCTGCGCTGCGGGCCCGGCTGGGCGACGCCGGGCGGCAGCGGGTGCTGCACCGGTTCACCTGGCAGGTGACGGCCCGGGGCACCGCCGAGTGCTACTCGGCCCTGCTGGCGGGGCGGCCGATGCCCCGGGCCGCCGGTGCCGTGGGGGCGGGGACGGCTGGCGGGTCCGGCGTGGGAACCGGTGCCGCCGGTGCCGTGGCCGGGGCCGGGGGAGCCGGGGCGGCGCCGTGCTGACCGTGGACTACGACCGGCTGGGGGTGCGCGCCGGGGACCTCCTGCTGGATCTGGGCTGCGGCTTCGGCCGGCACGCCTTCGAGGCCGCCCGGCGCGGGGCCGCGGTGGTGGCCCTCGACGCCGGCACCGACGAGGTGGCCGGGGTGCGGGACACCTTCGGCGCCATGGTCCACGCCGGCGAGCTGCCCTCCGACGCGCCGGCCGGGGCCGTGCAGGGCGACGCCCTGCGCCTGCCCTTCCCCGACGGCACCTTCGACCAGGTGATCGCCTCGGAGGTGCTGGAGCACATCCCCGACGACGTGGCGGCCATGCGGGAGCTGGCTCGGGTGCTCCGGCCCGGCGGCTCGATGGCAGTGACGGTGCCGCGCTGCGGGCCGGAGGTCGTCAACTGGATCCTCTCCGACGAGTACCACGACGTGCCTGGCGGCCACGTGCGCATCTACCGCCGCTCCACCTTGCGGGCCCGGCTGGCCTCGGCCGGGCTGGTGCCGGTGGGCAGCCACCACGCCCACGGCCTGCACTCGCCCTACTGGTGGCTCCGCTGCCTGATGGGGCCCACCAACGACACGAACCGGGCCGTGGCCGGTTATCACCGCCTACTGGTGTGGGACATCGAGAAGGCGCCGCGGGCCACCCGGATGGCCGACCGGGTGCTCAGCCCGTTGATCGGGAAGAGCCTCGTGGTCTACCTGGAGAAGCTGCCGCAGGTCCCGGTGGCGGCCCCGGTCCCGCCGGGCCGAGGGGCGGACGAGCAAGCACAAGGGGAGGCAGCATGAGTGTCGGCACAGCCGGCGTGGGGTTGGGGCCCCACGCAGCGGAGGAGCACGGGGCTGGGGCCCCGGGCGGGCTGAGCAGCACAGCCGGACCGGTGGTGGTGCCGGCGGTCCCGGGGATCCTGAGCGCCTCGGACGTGCTGGCCACGGCCCACGCCATCGCCGAGGTGCAGCGGCCCGACGGCATGGTCCCCTGGTTCCCCGGCGGGCACTGCGACCCCTGGAACCACGTGGAGGCGGCCATGGCCCTGTCCACCTGCGGCCTGTGGGCCGAGGCGGTGCGGGCCTACGAGTGGCTGGCCGAGATGCAGCTGGCCGACGGGAGCTGGTTCAATTACTACCTGGCCGAGGGGGTGAAGGACCCCCGGCTGGACACGAACGTCTGCGCCTACCTGGCCGCCGGCCTCTGGCACCACCACCTGGTGACCGGGGAGGACGAGCTGCTGCGCCGGCTCTGGTCGGCCATGGAGCGGGGGATCGACTTCGTCCTGCGCTGGCAGCGTCCCGACGGCTCGGTGCACTGGTCGCTCGACCCGGCCGGCCGGCCCGAGAGCTACGCCCTACTCACCGGGTCGTCGTCGATCTACCACAGCCTGCGTTGTGGGGTGGCGGTGGCCGAGCGCCTGGGCAAGGACCGGCCGGACTGGGAGCTGGCCGCCGGCCGCCTGGGGCACGCCGTGGCCCACCACCCCTCGGCCTTCGCGCCGAAGCACGAGTTCGCCATGGACTGGTACTACCCGGTCCTGTCGGGGGCGCTCGGAGGCGAGGCCGGCCGGGACCGGATCGAGGGTTACTGGGAGACCTTCGTGATGGACGGGCTCGGCGTGCGGTGCGTGTCCACCAACGACTGGGTGACGGCGGCCGAGACGGCCGAGTGCGTCATGGCCCTGGACGCCCTGGGGATGGACGGCCTGGCCCGCGAGCTGTTCGCCGCTGCCCAGGGGCTCCGGTTGCCCGACGGCTCCTACTGGACCGGCATGGTGTACCCCGAGGAGGTGTCCTTCCCCGGCGGGGAGCGCACCACCTACACGGCGGCGTCGATCGTGCTGGCGGCCGACGCCCTGTCGGGCGCCTCACCGGCGGCCGGACTGTTCCGGGGGGATGGCCTGCCGGCGGGGCTGGACCTGGCCGAGCCCCACTGCACGGGGGATGCCGTCGCCGGCTGCACCGCCGGCCCGGGTCGCCGGGCTGGCTGAACCCGCCCCGAGGCTGCCGCCTCCGCGGTCCACGCCGATCCCCCCGACCCTGCCCGCCACCTGGGGGCCGTGGGAGACTGCCGGCATGGAGCCGTCGGACCTGGCCCCTGACCCGTTGGCCCAGATCCGGCGCTGGTCGGACGAGGCCCGGACGGCCGGCGAGCCGATGCCCGAGGCCCTCTGCCTGGCCACCGCCTCAGCCGACGGCGAACCGTCGGCCCGGCTGGTGCTGCTGCGAGGCATCGACACCGGGCTCGTCTTCTATACCGACTACGGCAGCGACAAGGCGGCCGACCTGGAGGCCAACCCCCGGGCCGCCGCCGTGCTCCACTTCCTGGGGCCGGTCCACCGCCAGATCCGGGCGGTGGGCGCGGTGGAGCGGACCAGCGCCGAGGAGTCCGACCGCTACTGGGCCACCCGGCCCCGGGGCTCGCGGCACAGCGCGGTGGCGTCGCACCAGAGCGCGGTGATCGGCAGCCGGGCCGAGCTGGAGGCAGCGGTGGCGATGCTGGACGGCCAGGCCGACCCGGCCCGGCCGGCGCGCTGGGGCGGGTACCGTCTCACGCCCCGGGCGGTGGAGCTGTGGGAGGAGCGGCCGGACCGGCTGCACGAGCGGTTGCGCTACGTGGCCGAGGGCGGCGGCCGGTGGCGCATCGAGCGCCTCTCGCCGTGACCGTCGACTACGACCGCCAGGCAGCGCAGTACCAGGCGGGGCGGGGCGCGCCGCCTGCCCACTTCGAGGGCTGGCGGGTGGCGGTGGCGCCGCACGTCGGGCAGGCCGGCGGGCCAGTGCTCGACCTGGGTGCGGGCACCGGCATCTGGACCCGGGCCTTCGCCACCTGGTTCGGGCTCCCGGTGGTGGCCGTGGAACCGTCGGCGGGGATGCGGCGGGAGTGGGTGGCCGCCGGCGTTCCCGCGGGAACGTCGCTCGTCGGCGGCCGGGCCCAGCGGCTCCCGTTAGCCGGCGGCTCGGTCGGCGTGGCCTGGCTGTCCACCGTGGTGCACCACCTGGGCGACCTGGACGCCGCCGCCGGCGAGCTGGCCCGGGTGCTGCGGCCCGGGGGCGTGGTGCTGGTCCGGAATTCCTTTCCCCACCGCCACGACGAGATCATGCTCTTCTCGTACTTCGCCGCCGCCCGGCGGGTGGCCGAGCGGTTCCCTACGGTGGCCCAGGTCGGCGGGGCCTTCGCCCAGGCCGGCTTCTCGGTGGCGCCGCCGGTGAGGGTCCGGGAGCCAGCGCCGCCGTCGCTGGCCGCCTTCCGGGAGTGGGCGGTGGCCATGCGCCGTGCCGACTCGGCCCTGGTCCCCCTCACCGACGAGGAGTTCGCCGAAGGGCTCCGGGCCGTCGACGCCGATGTCGCCCGCGGCGTGCCGCCCCGCCCCCTCGGCCTCGACCTGCTGGTGATGGTGCTCGCAGGCTGACCCCTATGCCTGCTGCGGGGCGTCTTGGGCGGGCGGCCTACCGGGGCGGGGCCACGCGGCGCAGGACGCGCAGGGAGCCGCACTCGCCGTCCTCGGTCCACTCGCCGGAGGCCAGGGCGGCCAGCCAGAGCTCGTAGGGCGGGCGGCCGCCGTCGGCCGGATCGGGGAACACGTCGTGGATGGCCAGCCAGCCGCCGACGGCCACCTGCGGCGCCCACCCCCGGAAGTCGGCCCAGGCCGGCTCCTCGCCGTGGCCGCCGTCGACGAAGCAGAAGTCGAGCGGCGTGCGCCAGCAGGCGGCCACCGTGGGGGAGTCGCCCACCATCCCCACCACCGCCCGCTCCAGGCCGGCCCCGGCCACCGCCCGCCGCCAGTGGGGGAGGGTGTCGAGCCGCCCGTCCGCCGGGTCGACCAGGTCGGGCTGGTGGTGCTCCCACCCGGCCTGGTTCTCCTCCGAGCCGTGGTGGTGGTCGACGCTGAACAGCACCGCCCCGGTGGCCTCGGCCGCCGCCCCCAGGTAGAGGGTGGACTTGCCGCACCAGGCCCCGATCTCCACGAAGGCCGCCGGCCCGGCAGCGGCCCCGCCCGCCGGCCCGGTGCCGGCGCCCGCCTTGGGTGCCGCTGGCCCAGTCCTCGGTCCAGCCACCCCCGCCCCCGCCGCGGTCGGGCCCTCCCGGCCGGCCCGCAGCGCTGCCGCCAGCAGGGCCGCGCCCTCGTCGTCGGGCAT
>JASHWO010000080.1 GCA_030044045.1 Acidimicrobiales bacterium | reverse complement strand
GCACGGGCCGGCTGGCCCTCGACCGGCGTGGTGTCCGGCTCCAGCCGGCTGCGCCGGGGCACGTTGCGTTCGGAGATCTGCCGGCCGAAGTCGGGGTCCTCCGCGCCGGTGCGGCGCAGCTCGACGAGGCGGTCCATCGTCCGCAGGCCTTCGAAGGCATCACGTCCGTAGAAGACCCGGCCCTCGTACACCTGGCGAAGGTCGCGCTCGACGTAGGTGCGGGTGAGGGCGGCCCCGCCCAGCAGCACCGGCAGCGTGGCCAGGCCGCGGGTGTTGAGCTCCTCCAGGTTCTCCCGCATGACCAGCGTGGACTTCACCAGCAGGCCGCTCATGCCCAGCGCGTCGGCCCGGTGCTCCTCGGCGGCGGCGATCATCTCGGCCACCCCGACCTTGATGCCCAGGTTGACCACCTCGTAGCCGTTGTTGGTGAGGATGATGTCCACCAGGTTCTTGCCGATGTCGTGGACGTCGCCCTTGACCGTGGCCAGCACCACCGTGCCCTTGCCACCCTGGTCCGCCTTTTCCATGTGCGGCTCCAGGTGGGCCACTGCCGCCTTCATGGTCTCGGCCGACTGCAGCACGAAGGGGAGCTGCATCTCCCCCGAGGCGAAGAGGTCGCCCACCGTCTTCATGCCGGCCAGCAGGACGTCGTTGACGATGGCCAGCGCCGGGTGGCCGTCGCCCAGGGCCTCGTCCAGGTCGGTCTCCAGGCCGTTCCGGTCGCCGTCCACGATGCGCTGCTCCAGGCGTCGCTCGACCGGCCAGTCGGGGTGCTCCTCCCGGGTCGCGGTGGCCGTGGTGGCCCCCTCGTACATGGCCAGCAGCTCCTGCAAGGGGTCGTAGCCCTCCCGCCGGCGGTCGTAGACCAGGTCCAGGCAGACCTCCCGGGCCCGCTCGTCGATGCGGGCCAGCGGCAGGATCTTGGCAGCGTGCACGATGGCGCTGTCCAGGCCGGCGGCCACGCACTCGTGCAGGAACACCGAGTTCAGCACCTGGCGGGCGGCCGGGTTCAGGCCGAAGGAGACGTTGGACAGGCCGAGGAGGGTGTGCACCCCGGGCAGCTCGGACTTGATGCGGCGGATGCCCTCGACGGTCTCGATCCCGTCCCGGCGGCTCTCCTCCATGCCGGTGGATAGGGGCAGGGCCAGCGGGTCGAAGATCAGGTCCGACGGCTCCAGCCCGTAGCGGCGCACGGCCACGTCGTGGATGGCCCGGGCCGCCCGCAGCTTCCACTCGGCCGTGCGGGCCTGGCCCTCCTCGTCGATACAGGTGCAGACCACCGCCGCCCCGAACTCCCGGGCCAGCCGCAGGAAGGTGTCGAGGCGGGTGCCCTCCCCGTCCCCCTCCTCCAGGTTCACCGAGTTCAGCACCGGGCGGCCGCCCAGCCACTCCAGCGCCGCCCGGGCCACCGGGCCCTCGGTGGAGTCGACCATCAGGGGCACGCTGGACTGGGTGGCCAGCCGGCTGGCCACCTCGGTCATGTCGGCCACGCCGTCGGCGCCGGTGTAGTCCACGCACACGTCGATCACGTGGGCGCCCTCGCGGACCTGGTCCCGGGCCATGGCCACGCAGGTGTCCCAGTCGCCGGCCAGCATGGCCTCGCGGAAGCGCTTGGAGCCGTTGGCGTTGGTGCGCTCGCCCACCACCAGGAACGACGTCTCCTGGTGCAGGGGGACGGCCGTGTAGATGGAGGCCGCCGACGGCTCGTGCACCGGGTGGCGCTCGGCCGGGGTGGCCCCGGCACAGCGGGCCACCACCGCCGCCAGGTGGGCCGGAGTGGTGCCGCAGCAGCCGCCGATGGCGGTGACCCCCAGCTCGGTGACGAAGCGGTGCAGGTGGTCGGCCAGCTGGTCGGGGGTGAGGTCGTAGTGCATGCGGCCGTCCACCACCGAGGGCAGGCCGGCGTTGGGCAGGGTGGCGATGGGTACCCGGCTGTGGGCCGAGAGGTGGCGCAGCGGCTCGCCCATCTCCACCGGGCCGGTGGCGCAGTTCAGCCCGATGACGTCCACCTGGAGGGCGTCGAGGGTGGCCAGGGCGGCGGCGATCTCGGTGCCGGGCAGCATGCGGCCGGTCAGCTCGATGGTCACCTGCACCTGGAGCGGGACCCGCCGGCCGGCGGCGGCCATGGCCCGGCGGCAGGCGTTGACCGCGGCCTTGGCCGACAGCAGGTCGAACATGGTCTCCACCACGAGCAGGTCCACCCCGCCCTCCAGCAGCCCCCGGGCCTGCTCTTCGTACGAGTCGCGTAGCTCGGCGTAGGGGATCTGGCCCAGGGTGGGGAACTTGGTCCCCGGTCCCATGCTCCCGGCCACCCAGCGGGGGTGGTCGGGCGTCGAGTACCCGTCGGCCACCCGGCGGGCCAGGCGGGCGGCGGCCACGTTCAGCTCGTGGGCCCGGTGGGCGATCCCGTACTCGGTCAGCACCACGGAGAAGGCGCCGAAGGTGTCGGTCTCGATCACGTCCACCCCGACGTCGAGGAACGACCGGTGAAGCTGCTCGACGGCCTCGGGCCGGGAGACCACCAGGATCTCGTTGCAGCCCTCCATCTCCGGTCCGCCGAAGTCGTCGGGACCGAGCTCCTGGAGCTGGAGGTTGGTCCCGGTGGCCCCGTCGAACACCACCACCCGCTGGCGCAGCGCCGAGAGGTAGGGCGAGGCCGCCGGGTCGAGCCGGCCGGGGAGCAGGGGCAGGTCGGGCATGGGCCATCCAGGCTACCGGCGTCCGGCTGGAGCGGCAGCGAGTCGAGGCGAGTCGAGGCGAGTCGAGGCGAGTCGAGGCGGATCCGGGCGCGGCCGGTAGCATCCCGCCCGGTGCGCATCTACACCCGCAAGGGCGACGACGGCACCACCGGCCTGCTCTACGGCGGGCGGGTGGCCAAGGCCTCGCCCCGGATCGAGCTGAACGGCGTGGTGGACGAGGCGCAGGCCACGCTGGGCCTGGCCCGGGCCGAGGCCGAGCGGGGGTCCGAGCTGGACCAGTTGCTGGTATGGCTGGCCCGGGACCTCTACGTGCTCATGGCCGAGGTGGCCACGTCCCCGGCGAACCGGCACAAGCTGGTGGCCGGCACCTCCCTGGTGACCACCGAGATGGTGGCCGCCCTGGAGTCGCACATCGACGAGATCGGCGGGCGGTTCGAGATGCCGGCCGACTTCGTGGTGCCCGGGCAGAACCGGCGGTCGGCCGCCCTGGAGGTGGCCCGGACCGTGGTGCGGCGGGCCGAACGCCTGGTGCCCGCCGGGCCACCGCCTGCTGGTTCGCCGTCTGCCGGCAGCGAGGGCGATGCCGGCGGTGCCGACCTGGGGCCGGGCTCGCAGGTCGGCCCCTACCTGAACCGGCTCTCCGACCTCCTCTGGACCATGGCCCGCTGGCAGGAGGGGGACGAGCACGAGATGGCCCGGGAGGGCGAGCGGCGGGCGGTCGCCGGCGGGACGGACGCCCCGGGCCCGGGCCCGGGCGAGGGCGAGGGCGAGGGCGAGGGCGAGGGC
>JASHWO010000079.1 GCA_030044045.1 Acidimicrobiales bacterium | reverse complement strand
ACCAGGGCGGCGCCGGCCCGGATGTCCGGGGCCCGCACCGGGGCACCCGACAGCCGGGGCACGCCCCGCACCACCGCGTGATGCCCCTCGGTACGCACGTCGGCCCCCATGCGGCGCAGCTCGTCCACGTAGCGGAAGCGGCCGGAGAACAGGTTCTCGGTGACGATGCCCACCCCGTCGGCCACGGTCAGCACGGCCACCAGCAGTGGCTTGTAGTCGGTGGCCACCCCCGGGTACGGCAGGGTGGACACGTCGGCCGACCGGAGCCGGCCGTGGCTGGCCGCCCGCAGCCCGTCCGGCCCCTGGACCACCTCCACCCCCATGCCGTCGAGCTTGCGCACCAGCATCTCCATGTGGTCGGTCCGGGCATCCTCCACCACCACCTCACCCCCGGCCAGGCCCACGGCGGCCAGGTAGGTGGCGGCCACCACCCGGTCCGGCACCACGGTGTGCGACGCTGGGTGCAGCGCCTCGACCCCCTCCACCTCGATCCGGGAGGTGCCGGCCCCACGCACCGACGCGCCCATGGTGGTCAGGAAGGCGGCCAGGTCGCAGACCTCGGGCTCCCGGGCGGCGTTCTCGACGACCGTGGTGCCCTTGGCCGTCACCGCGGCCATGAGCAGGTTGTCCGTGGCCGTATGGCTCGGGTACTCGAGCACCACCCGCCCCCCCACCAGCCGGCCGGCGTCCACCCGCCCCTCCACGTAGCCGTGCGCCGTCTCGAAGGCGGCACCCAGGGTGGAGAGCCCGTGCAGGTGGATGTCGATGGGCCGGTTGCCGAAGTCGTCGCCCCCGGGCATGGAGACCCGGGCCCGGCCGCAGCGGGCCAGCAACGGACCGAGCACCACGATCGAGGCCCGCATGCGCTCCACCAGCTCGTAGGGGGCCTCGGGGACCAGCTCGGCCGGCGAGTCCACCACCAGGTCCCCCCCGGGCAGCCGGGTCACGGTGGCCCCCAGCGCTCCCAGCACCTCGGTCATGATGTCCACGTCGACGATACGGGGCACGTTCCGCAGGGTGTGCCGGCCCTCGGCCAGCAGGCAGGCGGCCATCAGCTTCAGCGCCGAGTTCTTGGCCCCGCCGGCCCGGATCGTCCCGTGGAGCGGCCCGTTCGGCCGGATCACGAAGCTGTCCATCCGTCCAAGTATGGCCCGGCGACGGCCGCCGTCTCCCGGAACCGGCCAGCACGGCGGTCCACGGGTCGCCGGCCGCCACCCCCGCCCACGGCGCGCGGCCCGCCGACCTACGAACCGCGGGGCAGGGCCGGCAGTCCCGCTAGGGTTGCTGCCCGTGGAGCTCGGCAAGCAGGCCCCGGACCGGAACCTGGCCCTGGAGCTGGTGCGGGTGACCGAGGCGGCGGCCATGGCCGCCAGCCGCTGGATGGGCCGGGGCGACAAGGAAGGGGCCGACGGCGCCGCCGTCAACGCCATGCGGGTGGTCCTCCAGACGGTCGCCATGGACGGCGTGGTGGTCATCGGCGAGGGCGAGAAGGACAACGCCCCCATGCTGTACAACGGCGAGCGCATCGGCGACGGCACGCCGCCGGCCACCGACATCGCCGTGGACCCGATCGACGGCACCACGCCCACGGCGCTGGGCCGGGGCGGCGCCCTCTCGGTGATCGCCGTCGCCGAGCGGGGGTCCATGTTCGACCCGGGCCCCTGCGTCTACATGGAGAAGATCGCCGTGGGCCCGCGGGGGCGGGGCGCCGTCGACATCAACGAGCCCCCCATCGAGAACCTCCACTCGCTGGCCAAGGCCCTGGGACAGCCGGTGCGCGACCTCACGGCCGTGATCCTCGACCGCCCCCGCCACGCCGACCTGATCGCCGAGGTGCGGGCCTCGGGCGCCCGGATCCGCCTGATCACCGACGGCGACGTGGCCGGGGCCATCGCCACCGGTTGGCCCGGTGCCGGGGTGGACATCCTGTTCGGCGTGGGCGGCACGCCCGAGGGGGTGCTGGCGGCGGCGGCGCTGAAGTGCATGGGTGGCGAGATCCAGGGCCGCCTCTGGCCCCGGGACGAGGGGGAGCGCCAGGCGGCGCTCGACGCCGGCTACGACCTCGACGCCGTGCTCACCACCGACGACCTGGTCAAGGGGGACAACTGCTTCTTCGCCGCCACCGGCATCACCGACGGCGAGCTGCTGCAGGGGGTCCGGTACCACGACTTCGGGGCCACCACCCAGTCCCTGGTGATGCGCTCCAAGTCGGGCACCCTGCGCAAGGTCGACGCCAGCCACCCCCTGGCCAAGCTGGCCGAGTACAGCGCCATTCCCTTCACCTGACCGCCTCCAGCCGGGCGGTCAGGACCCGGCGGCCACCGCCAGCCGTACCTCGGCCCGCCGCAGGGCCGCCTCGGCCAAGGCCCGCCCCTCACCTGTCTCCTCGCCCTGGCTGGCCTGGACCTGCGCCGACGCCTCCTCCCGGGCCCGCTCGGCCCGGCCCACGTCGATCTGCTCGGCCAGCTCGGCCACCCCGGCCAGCAACGTGACCCGGGTCTCCCCCCCCTCCACCTGGAGGTACCCGCCGTGCACGGCCAGGCGGGCCGTCCCGCCCTCGTCGCGCTCGATGCGCACCTCGCCCGGCATCACGTCGGTGACCAGCGGGGTGTGGCCGTCGAGCACGGTGAGGTCGCCGTCGCTGCTGCGTAGGACCACCGAACGGGCGCGCCCGTCCACCAGGCGCTCCTCGGGGGTGACCACGGCCACGTCGAAGGTCCCGTCGGCCATCAGCGGGCCTCGGCCTCCAGGTCGTGGGCCTTGGCCAGCACCGACTCGGCCCCGCCCACGTTCAGGAAGGCCTGTTCGGGCACCTCGTCCAGCTCGCCCTTGACCAGCGCCTCGAAGGACTCCACCGTCTCCTCCACCGGCACCGTGACCCCCTTCAGGCCGGTGAACACCTCGCCCACGTTGAAGGGCTGGGAGAGGAACCGCTGGATCTTCCGGGCCCGGGACACGGTCACCCGGTCCTCCTCGGAGAGCTCGTCCAGGCCGAGGATGGCGATGATGTCCTGCAGCTCCTTGTAGCGCTGCAGCACCCCCTGCACCTGGCGGGCCACCGCGTAGTGGCGCTCGCCCACCACCTCGGGGGCCAGGATGTTCGAGGTGGAGGCCAGCGGGTCCACCGCCGGGTAGATGCCCAGGGCGGCGATCTGCCGGGAGAGCTCGGTGGTGGCGTCCAGGTGGGTGAAGGTGGTGAACGGCGCCGGGTCGGTGTAGTCGTCGGCCGGCACGTACACGGCCTGCACCGAGGTGATCGACCGGCCCCGGGTGGAGGTGATCCGCTCCTGCAGCTCGCCCATCTCGTCGGCCAGGGTGGGCTGGTAGCCCACGGCCGAGGGCATGCGGCCCAACAGGGTGGAGACCTCGGAGCCGGCCTGGACGAACCGGAAGATGTTGTCCACGAAGAGCAGCACATCCTGGTTCTGCACGTCCCGGAAGTACTCGGCCATGGTCAGGGCGGCCAGGGCCACCCGCAGCCGCACGCCCGGGGGCTCGTCCATCTGGCCGTAGACCAGGGCGGCTTTCTCCATCACCCCGGACTCCTTCATCTCCAGCCAGAGGTCGGTGCCCTCGCGGGTCCGCTCCCCCACCCCGGCGAAGACCGATACGCCGCCGTGGTTCGTGGCCACCCGGTTGATCATCTCCAGGATGATGACCGTCTTGCCCACCCCGGCCCCGCCGAAGAGGCCGATCTTGCCGCCCTGCACGTAGGGCTCGAGCAGGTCGATCACCTTGATGCCGGTCTCGAACATCTGGACCCGGGGCTCGAGCTGGTCGAAGTCGGGCGGCGGGCGGTGGATCTCCCAACGGTCGGCCACCGGGCCGATGTCGTCGGTGTCGAGCGGCTGGCCCAGCACGTTGAACACGTGGCCCAGCACGGCGTCGCCCACCGGCACGGCGATGCCCCGGCCGGTGTTCCGCACCGGGGCCCCCCGTACCAGGCCGTCGGTGGGCTGCATGCAGACGCAGCGGACCCGGCCCTCGCCGATCTGCTGGGCCACCTCGGCGGTGACCGTGACCGTGCGGCCCTCCAGCGCCAGGTCGACCTGGACGGCGTGGTTGATCTCGGGCAGGGCGTGCGGCGGGAACTCCACGTCGATCACCGGACCGGCGATGGCGACGACCCGACCCTCCTCCAGCGGCTGCTCGCCGGTGGCCGGTGCTGCGGGTGCGGTGGTGGTCATCAGGCTCCCTTCGACTGGCGGAGCGCCTCCGCTCCGCCCACGATCTCCATGATCTCCGTGGTGATGGCGTCCTGCCGGGCGCGGTTCATGATCCGGCTCAGGGTGCGCACCAGCTCGTCGGCGTTGTCGCTGGCCGCGGCCATGGCCCGCTGCTGGGCGGTGAAGAACGAGGCGGCGCCCTCCAGCAGCGCCGTGAACACCTCGGACTCGACCGCCTTCGGGGCCAGCTCGGCCAGGAGGGTCTCCACGTCCGGCTCGAACTCGGTGTAGCCGCTGCCGCTTGGCCCGCCCGGGGCCCCACTGCGGTCCTCCTTGATGGCGGGCTCCTCCGATGCGTGGGGCCCCTGCCCCACGCCGGTCGTCGTGCCCGCGCCGCCGGCCGCGCCAGGCTCGGGGAGGGGCAGGAGCTGGCGGGTCTCGACCGCCTGGCTGCCGGCCGAGCGGTAGCGGGTGGAGACCAGCAGCACCTCGTCGACCTCACCGGCCACGAACGGCGCGGCCATGGCCGCCGCCACCAGCCGGGCGTCGGCGAAGGCCGGGCGCTCGCTCATCCCGGTGAAGGAACGCTCCACCGCCTGGTGGCGGAAGCGGAAGTAGGACTGGGCCTTCTTGCCCACGGTGAAGAGGCGGGCCTCGACTCCCTCCGCCGCCAGCTCGGCGAGGAGGCTCTCGGTGGTGCGCAACACCGACGTGTTGTACGGGCCGGCCAGGCCCCGGTCGGCCACTACGGCCAGGACCGCCGCCCGGCGCCGCTCCTCCGGCGCGCCGAGCAGCTTGGCCGCGGCCGTGGGGTCGCCCTTGGCCGCCTCCACCACGATGCGGGCCATACCCTCCCGGTAGGGGCGGTTGGCCGTCATGCGGCTCTGGGAGCGGACAATCTGCGAGGCAGCGATCAGCTCCATGGCCTTGGTGATCTTCTTGGTCGACTGCACGCTGCGGATCCGTCGCCGCAGCGCGCGCTCCTGGCCGCCGGCCACGGGTCAGCCGCCCCCCCCCGTGTCGAACCCGTCGACGAAGGCCTGCAGCCCCTTGTCCAGCTCGGCCTCCTCGGGGAGCTTGCCGGTGTCGCGGATCCGGGCCAGCAGCTCCGGGTGGTTGCCCCGGAAGAACTCCCGCAGTTCGCTCTCGAACCGCCGCACGGCGGGCACCGGCACGGTGTCGGCCCAACCCCGGGTGCCGGCGTAGATCACCAGCACCTGCTCCTCTACCGGGACCGGCTCGTTCTGCGGCTGCTTCAGCAGCTCGGTGAGGCGGTAGCCCCGGTCGAGCTGGGCCTGGGACACCTTGTCCAGCTCGGAGCCGAAGGTGGCGAAGGCCTCCAGCTCCCGGAACTGGGCCAGGTCCAGCTTCAAGGTGCCCGAGACGGACTTCATGGCCTTGACCTGGGCGGCGCCACCCACCCGGCTCACCGAGTTCCCGACGTTGATGGCCGGCCGCACCCCGGCGTAGAACAGGTCGGACTCCAGGAACACCTGGCCGTCGGTGATGGAGATCACGTTGGTCGGGATGTAGGCCGAGATGTCGCCGGCCTTGGTCTCGATGATGGGCAGGGCGGTCAGCGACCCCCCACCACGCTCGTCGGAGAGCTTGGCCGCCCGCTCCAGCAGGCGGCTGTGCAGGTAGAATACGTCGCCCGGGTAGGCCTCACGGCCCGGCGGCCGCCGGAGCAGCAGCGAGATGGTGCGGTAGGCCTCGGCCTGCTTGGAGAGGTCGTCGTAGACGATGAGTGCCGCCTCGCCGTGCTCCATCCAGTGCTGCCCCATGGCGCACCCGGCGTAGGGGGCCAGGTACTTGTAGGGGGCGGGGTCGCCGGCCGAGGCCACCACCACCACCGTGTAGTCGAGCGCCTGGTGGGCGGCGAGGGTGCTCACCGTCTGGGCCACCGAGGAGTTCTTCTGCCCGATGGCCACGTAGATGCACTTCACGCCCTGGCCGCGCTGGTTGATGATGGTGTCGATCGCCACCGTGGTCTTGCCCGTCTTGCGGTCGCCGATGATCAGCTCCCGCTGGCCCCGGCCGATCGGGGTCATGGCGTCGATGGCCTTGATGCCGGTCTGCAGCGGCTCCTCCACCGGCTGGCGGCCCACGATGCCCGGGGCCTGGACCTCCAGGCGGCGGGTCTGGTCGGCGGCCACCGGCCCCTTGCCGTCCAGCGGCTCGCCCAGGGCGTTCACCACCCGGCCGAGCAGGGCGTCGCCCACCGGCACCGAGAGGATGCGGCCGGTGGCCTTGACCACCTGCTCCTCCTCGAGCTGGTCGACGTCGCCCAGCACCACGGCGCCGATGGTGTCCTCGTCAAGGTTCAGGGCCAGGCCCAGGGTCCCGTCCTCGAACTCGAGCAGCTCGTTCACCGCCGCGCCGGGCAGGCCGGACACCCGGGCGATGCCGTCGCCCACCTCGACCACCCGGCCGATCTGCTCGGTGCCCACGGTGGGCACGTACTCGGCCACGTGGCGCCGCAACGCCTCGGTGATCTCCTGGGCGTCGATCGTCAGCTCTGCCATCAGCCTGTTCCTCCTCGTCTCTGGCCGAAGCCCCGGTCCTCCCAGCCGCCCGCCACCACGTGCTCGCGCAGCCGGTCCAGCCGGTCCCGGGCCGTGGCGTCCACCTGCAGGTCGCCGATCCGCACCCGTACCCCGGCCAACAGGGACGGGTCGATCTTCACCTGGAGCTCCACCGGCGCCCCCACCATGCGTCCCAGCGACTCGGAGAGGGAACGGCGCTCGTCCTGGTCGACCGCCCAGGCGGCGTCGACCACCGCCACCCGCCAGCCCCGGGCCCGGGCCGTCTCGTCGACCAGCCAGAACAGCGTGCCCAGCACGTCGCGGGGGCGGCCCCCGGCGACCGTGTAGTCCGCCAGCCGCAGCGTCGCCGGCTGCACCTTGCCCGACAGCAGATCGTCGACCACGCCGCGGCGGACGGCCACCGGCAGGTCCCGGTCGGCCAGGGCGGACCGCAGGGCCGGGGTGGTCTCCACGGTGCGGGCGAAGCGGAACAGCTCGTCCTCCACCTCCTCCAGGCGGTCGGTGGGGAGCTCCTCGAAGAGGGCGGTGGCGAACCCCCCCACCCGGTCCCGGGCGGCCAGGTGGCCGAGCGCCGGCTCCGGCTCCTCCAGGCCCTCGACCGACCGCCGGGCCCGGTGGGCCAGCCAGGCCATGGCCGCCGGCACCTCGGGCGCCGGCACCGCCGAGGCGGCGAAGGCGGCCAGGCGGCGGGCCTCGTCCGAGACCTTCCCCTCGAGCAGCTCGTCCAGCACCGCCCGGCGGGCCGCCGGCGCCACCGCGGTGTCGCCCAGGGCGGTCCGCAGGGCACCGTTCGTGGCGAAGAGGTGGGCCACCGAGGACAGGTCGGCCGCCAGCCGGGCGCGGTCGGCCGCCCCTCCCAGCACCGCCGCGGCGTACCCCTCCAGCCGGGGGTTCACGGCGTGGTGGTGGCGGCCGCCGTAGCGGCGCCCCGGTCGGCCGACATGGCGCCGACCGCCTCGTCGATCAGGTCGCGGTGGGCCCGGGCGTCGACCTCCCGCCCGATGATCCGCTCCACCACGTCCACCACCACCTCGCCCAGCCGGGCCGCCGCTTCCTCCAGGGCCCGCTGGCGGGCCAGGCGGACCTCCGCCTCGGCGGCGGCCAGGATGCGCTCGTACTCGGACTGCCCCCGGGCCTGGGCGTCGGCGCTCACCTGCTCGGCCGTGCGGTTGGCCTGAGCCACGATCTCTCGCGCCTGGTGCCGCGCCTCCTCCAGTGCCGCCCGGCGCTCGGCGTCGGCCGCCGCGGCGTCCGACTTGGCGGCGTCGGCCGCGGCCAGCTCGGTCCGGATGGCTTCCTGGCGGTCGTGCAGGGCCTTGTTCACTATCGGCAGCACGAACTTGGCCACGATCGCCAGGATGACCAGGAAGGCCACCAACTCGACGATGAAGGTCGCGTTGGGGATGAGGAAGTCGTTGCCGAAGATGGGCATGTCCGTCAGCCTCGTTTCGATCGTCGCCGGTCCCGGGACCTACTTGCCCAGCGAGAAGACGAACAGGGCGGTGAAGGCCAGGTTGATGAAGTACATGGCCTCCACCAGCCCGACGGTCAGGAACATGATGGTGAACAGCCGGCTCTGCGCCTCGGGCTGGCGGGCCACCCCGGCGATGGTCTGGCTCCCGGCCAGGCCGTCGCCGACGGCCGCACCGATGGCACCACCGCCGAGGGCCAGGCCGCCGCCGACCATGGCCCCGGCGAGCTTGATCGCTGTCCCCGTCGCTTCTACTGCCATTGTGGTTGGTCTCCTTTGGTCTGGGTGGTCGAGGTCGGTCCGGTGGCGCTCAGGGCGTGGACACGGCACCGGGTTGCAGCAGCTCGTCGTGGTGCGCGCCGTGGTCTGTGGCCATGGCCGTGTCGAAGTAGAGGATGGTCAGCAGGGTGAAGATGAAGGCCTGGATGGGGCCGATGAGGAACACGTCGAAGAGCTTCCAGGCCATGGCGCAGAGGAAGGTCGCCACGTCGCCGATGGGCAGGGACGCCAACTTCCAATTCCCCAGGGCGGCGATCAGGGTGAGCATGAGGGCCCCGGAGAACAGGTTGCCGAAGAGCCGCAAGGCCAGGGTGATCGGCTTGGCGATCTCCTCCACCAGGTTGATGAAGACGTTGAACGCCACCAGCGCCTTGGGGAACGGCTGGGCGGCGTAGTGCCGGAGGTAGCCGCGGACGCCCCTGGTGCGGATGGAGGCGATGTGCACCAGGGCGATCACGAAGAGCGCCAGGGCCAGTGGCAGGTTCACGTCGGCGGTGGGCACCGGCAGGATCTCGTACCTGCTGCCCACCCCGAAGATCTCGAGGGCGTTGCAGACCAGGATGAACACGAAGAGGGTGAGGGCCAGCGGGATGACGGCCAGGCCCCGGGGCCCGATGGACCCCTCCACCTGCTGGGTGATGGCCTGCACCGCCATCTCCCAGATGAGCTGCAGCCGGCCCGGCACCCCGCTGGTGGCCTGGCGCCGCAGGGCCAGCCCTAGGGCGATCACCACCAGCATGGCCACCCCGGTGGCCCACACGGTGTCCACGTTCACGGTCAGCCCGAAGAGCTTGGCCTGGGGGTGCACGCCCACCGTGATGCCGGCGGCCAGGATCGACGGTGCCACGGGCTACGCCCCCTCCGGCCGGTCGTCGGCCACGTCGACGGGCGCCAGGTGGCCCATCTTGAACATGGACCGGGCCACGTTCAGCAGGAGGAGCGCCTGGAACAGGGCCAGCCCCACCATCACCCCGAGCCCCAGGTCGAAGTCGACGAAGAGCAGGCCGAGGGCCACAGCCGAGATCAGGCCGAGCCGGCCCATGGTGTTCATGGCCAGCGGCCGCCGCTTGTTCTCGTCCTCCCGCCCGCTCACCTTCACCACCGACCGCTGGATCAGCCGGAAGTTGACGATGCCCAGACCCAGGCCCAGGCAGAGGCCCAGGCCGGTCAGCGGCGCCGAGAGGAGCAGGCTCCCCACGAGGCCGAGCGCCCCCACGGCCAGCGCGCCCAGCATCGTGCGCCGGGAGACGGCGGCCAGGTCAGGGAGCGAGAAGTGGGCGAACATCAGACGAGCGTCCGGTCCCCTCGCTTGCCCGCCGGCCGGCCGTGCGCCGCCGCAGCGGCGCGCACGGCGCCCCGTACCGGCCCGGCTAGAGGAACTTGCGTACCTGGTTCACGACCAGCAGCACGGCCGAGACCACGCCGAAGGTCAGCCCGGCGAAGGTCAGCCAGGGCGTCGTGTGCAGGGCGGCGTCGAGGGCGTAGCCGATGGCCCCGGCCCCCAGGATCGAGATGGCGCAGGCGGTACCCAGCCAGAAGAAGTCGCCGAACCCCGGGGCCCGGCGGGGACCCCCCGGCTCCGCTCCGGAGGTGGGGGTGCCGTCGACCATGGGCGCGCCGTGCCGCGTCAGTCAACGTGGAAGGATGGTGCTTCATCCCGGCGTCCAGGAGTCACGCGGTGGCCGGCGCGCCGTCGCCGGGCACAGTGGCGCGGCGTGCTCCCGGGAGCATGGCGAGGTCGGGAGTTGACACAGCGGACATCATCGCATCCCCCCGCGCCCGACGGCAAAACCGCCGGTGCCGGCCGGGGATGTGCCCGACGCCTCCCCCGCCCCCGGCACGGGCGCGGCGCGGCCCGCCGGGGCCGGGCGGTCGCCAGCCGCCACCGCACCCGGATCCTCCTCCGGACGCCGCCGGAGGCCGGGGTGGAAGAACGTGTACAGCCCGATCCCCAGGGCCGCCGCCCCGAAGGGGATCACGGCGTTCAGGCGGTGGGCGAACAGCGGGGACAGGATGAACCCCGAGAGCAGGGCGGTCCAGGCCCACAGGATGAGCACACTGCGCCGGTGGCCATGTCCCAGCCGGAGCAGCCGGTGGTGGATGTGGTTCTTGTCCGGGGTGTGGAACCCGGTGCCGTGGGCCGTCCGGCGCACGAAGGCGAAGGCCATGTCCAGCAGGGGCACCCCCAGGATGAAGAAGGGGATGAAGAGGGGCGCGTAGAAGAAGTAGGTGGTGCCGGTGGTGGGTGACGACAGCGGGATCCGCCCGCCGATCACCATGGTGGAGGCGGACATGAGCAGGCCCAGGAACAGGGCGCCGGCGTCGCCCATGAACATCTTCGCCGGGTGGAAGTTGAAGGGGAGGAACCCCAGGGCCACGCCGCAGGTGACCACCGCCACCAGCACGCCCACCTCGCTGTCGGGCTGCAGCACCCCGCTGGCCATGAGCTTCAGGCCGTAGACGGCGAGCGCCCCGCTGCCGATGGCCACCACCCCGGCGGCCAGGCCGTCCAGTCCGTCGATCAGGTTGACGGCGTTGGTGATGGCGATGACCCACACGGCCATGATCAGCGGGGTCACTGTGATGCCCGGGTTCAGGGAGACGATGCCGGCCAGCGGCACCTTGAACTGCCAGAGGGTATCGCCCAGGAAGTAGAGGATGCTGGCCGCCAACACCTGGCCCGCCACCTTGGCCGGGGCCGACATGTCCCGGGCGTCGTCGATCATGCCCACGGCGAAGATGGCGGCGCCGGCCAGCACCACCCCCAGCGGCTCCGACGACCCCGAGAACACGTCGTGGAACGCCGGCACCAGGGCCGCCACCACCATGGCCACCAGGAACCCCACGAACATGGCCGCCCCACCGCCGTAGGGGGTGGGGCGGGTGTGGACCTTGCGTTCGCCGTCGGGCAGGGCCACGTAGCCCACCCGCTGGGCGAACCAGCGGGCCGGGACGCACAGGGCCGCCGTGGCACCGGCCGACACCACCAGGATGACGGCGTACCACCCGACCGGCTGCACCGGTCAGCCGCCGGTGAGCGCCGGGTAGGGCGGGAAGCCCGCGCAGAGCTCCGCCACCTCGCCCCGGACCCGGGCCACCGCCGGCTCGTCGGCCCGATCCCGCAGGGTGCGGCCGAGGAGGGCGGCGATCCGGGCCATCTCCGCCGGGCCCATCCCGGCGGTGGTCTCGGCCGCCGTGCCCAGCCGCAGGCCCGAGGTCACGAAAGGCGAGCGGGGGTCGTCGGGAATGGTGTTCCGGTTGCAGGTGATCCCGGCCCGGTCCAGAACCTCCTGGGCCTCCTTGCCGGTCAGCTCGCCGTCGAACGGCCGGAGATCCACCAGCAACATGTGGTTGTCGGTGCCGCCGGACACCAGCCGGAAGCCCTCGCCGGCCATGGCCGCCGCCAGCGCCCGGGCGTTGGCCACCACCCGGGCCGCGTAGTCGGCGAACTCGGGCTGGGAGGCCTCCCGGAAGGCCACCGCCTTGGCCGCCACCACGTGCTCCAGCGGGCCGCCCTGCAGGCCGGGGAAGACCGAGCTGTCGACGGCCTTGGCCAGGTCGGCCTGGCACAGAATGGCCGCGCCCCGGGGGCCGCGCAGCGTCTTGTGGGTGGTGAAGGTCACCACGTCGGCCACGCCCACCGGGCTGGGGTGGGCGCCGCCGGCGATGAGCCCGGCCGGGTGGGCGGCGTCGAACATGAAGCGGGCGCCCACCGAGTCGGCGATCTCCCGGAACGGCGCCGGGTCGATGACCCGGGCGTAGGCGGTGGAGCCGGCCACGATCAACTTCGGCTGCTCCCGCTTGGCCAGGTCGGCCACCTGGTCGAAGTCGATGACCTCGCCCGGGCGGTCCGGGTCGCCGGAGGCCGGGGTGACCCCGTAGGAGACGAACCGCCAGATGCGGGAGGTGATGGAGGCCGGCGAGCCGTGGGTCAGGTGGCCTCCGTGGTCCAGGCGCATGGCCAGCACCGTGTCCCCCGGCTCCAGGAGCGCCTGGTAGACGGCGAGGTTGGCCGAGGCGCCGGCGTGGGGCTGGACGTTGGCGTGCTCGGCCCCGAACAACGTCTTGGCCCGCTCCCGAGCCAGCTCCTCCACCTGGTCGATCACCCGGTTGCCCCCGTAGTAGCGGCGGCCGGGGTAGCCCTCCGCGTACTTGTTCGTCAGGACCGAGCCCGAGGCCGCCAGCACCTCGGGCGAGGTGAAGTTCTCCGAGGCGATGAGCTGGAGGGTGGTCGACTGGCGGGTCGTCTCCTCCTCGACCAGCCGCGCCACCTCCGGGTCGGCGGCCAACCAGCCGGCGAAGGGCGAGGTCCCGCTCACGCCGCGCCCGCCCGGTCGGCGGCGGCGGCCTCCCCGACCAGATGGTCCAGCACCGCCAGCTCGGCCACCCGCCGGTCGTGCCGGCCGTGCTCGGGGACGGCGGCCAGGAAGGCGGCCAGGGCGTCGACGGCCGTGGCCGAGCCCACCGTGCGGCCGCCCAGGCACACCACGTTGGCGTGGTTGTGCCGGCGGGCCAGGGTGGCGGTGGTGACGTCGTGCACCGTGGCCGCCCGCACCCCGGGGATCTTGTTGGCGGCGATGGCGACGCCGATGCCGGTCCCGCAGGTGCACACCCCGAGGTCGGCCTGGCCCCCGGCCACCGCCCGACCCACGGCGGCGCCGTAGTCGGGGTAGTCGACCGACCGCTCGGCGCTGTCGGTGCCGAGGTCCGCCACCTCGTGCCCCTGTTCGGCCAGGTACGCCGCCAGCGACTGCTTCAGCGTGTACCCGGCGTGGTCGGAGGCCACGGCGATGCGCATGACCCCATTCTACCGCCCACCCCGGGGGGCTCCCTGGCCGTGGCCGCCCAGCCCGCCTGGGGCCCCAACCCCAGGCTCCTCCGGAACGTGGG
>JASHWO010000078.1 GCA_030044045.1 Acidimicrobiales bacterium | reverse complement strand
AGCCAGTGCCCGGGCTCCCGCCGGCCGCGGCCGCTGCACCGGCGGGGAGTGCCGGGGCGGGGCACGACCGCCGTTCGGCTCTTCCCCGGCCCCGCCGGGCCTTCGGTCCGGTGGCCGGCACGGTGGTGGCTGTGGCCGCCTGGCTGGGCGTGGCCCACAGCAGCGGCGCCGGGTGGGTACAGGCCCTGGGGGCGCTGCTGACCGGGATCCTGGTGGTGGGCCTGATGGCGCCGGCCGTCGCCGTGGCCCGGGTCCGCTGCGCCGTGGCGGCCAGCCCGCACGACGGGGTGGCCGGCCAGCCGCTGCCCGTCATCGTGGCCGTGTCGGCCCCGGCGATAGTGCGGTTCCTCGACCCACCCGAGCTGGTGGTGGCCACTGGCCGGGACCGCCGGGTGCTGACCGGGCTGGTGCCCGGCCACCGGGGGGTACTGGCCACCTGCCGGGTGGAGCTGGCCAGCGCCGCGCCGTTCGGCCTGTTGTGGTGGACCCGCGGGGTCGACGTACCCCTCCCCCACCCCTTGCACGTGGCGCCGGCGGTGGGGCCGGCCGGGCTGGACGGAGCGGCGGTGGCCGTTGGGGCACCCGGCCAGGCGGCCCGGCCGGTGGACCGACGGGTGGGCGAGCCCCGGGGCGTGCGGGACTACCGGCCCGGCGACCTGCGGAGCTGGGTCCACTGGCCGGCCACGGCCCACACCGGCACCCTGATGGTGCGGGAGATGGAGGGCCCGGGGGCGGCGCCGGTCACCGTGCGGGCCGTCCTACCCGACGACCCCGACGCCGCCGACGAGGCGGCGGGCCGGGCGCTCGGGACCGTGGCCGGCCTGCTGGCCGCCGGGCGGCCGGTGGTGCTGGTCACGGTGGAGCCGGCGGGGACGGTCGAGCGTCCGGTGGCCACCGTGGGCGAGGCGGGACGCCGGCTGGCCCGGGCCCTGCCCCAACGGGCGTCGGGGGCGGGGGTGGCGGGGCAGAGGTCCAGCTGGCGTTTCCGCGGAAACGTCCGACCGTACGAGCCCGGCCGGCGGCACGGGTACGGCGGGCCGCATCGGGCAGGCGGAGGGCGCGGGCCGACAGGGACCATGCCGTCGGCACCAGCGGGCCCGACGGAGCCCCGGTGAAGATCCTGGACGCCATCCGCCAGGCCAACCGGCCCGGCCCGCCGGAGCACTCACGCTCGTTCCGGGCAGCGACCACCGGCGCGGTGGCGGTGGCCATCGCCGCCTGCTGGTCGCAGGGGGAGCTGTCGGCGGCAGTGGCCTGGCCGTCGATCGCCCTGGTGGTGGCCGGCAACCTCCTCTCCTACCGCCGGCGGGCCCGACCCATCCGCTTCCTCAAGCCGCTCCTGGCCCTGGCCGTGGTGGCCAGCTTCGGGTGGTTCTTCGTCACCGTCTCGGCCACGGCCAGCGCCGGCGACCTGACCTCGGTGGAGGGACCGCTGGCCGTGCTGTTCACCCTGGTCCAGGTGACTCATGCCTTCGACGTGCCCTCCCGGCGCGACCTCGGCTTCTCCCTGGCCGGGTCGGCCACCCTCATGGCGGTGGCCGCCGCCCAGGCAGTCGACACCGCCTTTGGCCTCTTCGTGGTGGCCTGGGCGGTGCTCGGCTTCACCGGCCTGCTGGCCATGTGGCGCTCGATGTCCGGCGGTGGGCCGGTGCGGCCGGTGGCCGCCGGCGCGGCGGTGGCCGGGGCGCTGGCCATCGGCGTGGCCCTGGTGGCCGTGCTGCCGCCGCCCCACGCCGACAGCAGCCTGGTGCTGCCCTCGTCCATCGCCGCCGACCTCCCGGTGCAGCAGGCGGCCGGCCTGGTGGGCGGCGGCGCCAGGGGCAACGAACCGGTCCACGCCGGCTCGCCCCAGGGGCGCACCCGGGTGGGTGGCTTCCTCGGCTTCGCCGGCCCCCTCGACACGGCGGTGCGGGCCACACTCGGCACGCAGGTGGTCTTCCGGGTGCGGGCCGACCGGCCCACCTACTGGGTGGCCGAGACTTTCGACGAGTGGACGGGGCAGTCTTGGGTGACAGCCCCGCCGTCCAAGGGCGTCCTCCGCTGGCGGGAGGTCAGCTCCGGCTCGCCGTTCGTCATCCCGCCGCCGGTGGGGCAGAGCGGCCGGGGCACCGCCGACTACCAGACCTTCTACCTGGACGAGGCCGGGCCGAACCTCGTCTTCCACGCCGCCAACGCCGCCGAGGTGTGGTTCCCGGCCCGGCGCCTCTTCGTAGGTGCCGACGGGACGATCCGCTCCGGCACCTCGATGGGCCCGGGCTCCGTCTACACCGTGCTGTCAGACGTGGACACGCCCACCCCGGCCGAGCTGGCGGCCGATGGCACGTCCCGGCCCGGCCCGGGTGGCGCCCTGCCCTCGGCCGTGCGGGACCAAGCCCTGCAGCTCCCCCACCCGTATCCGCGGGTGGCGGCCCTGGCTGCCCGGGTCACCGCTCACGCCACCTCGACCTACGCCAAGGTGCTGGCCCTGGAGCACTGGATCGGCGCCCACACCCGCTACACCACCGACATCCCACCGCTCGGCCCGGGGCAGGACACCGTCACCGAGTTCCTCTTCGGCAACCGGCGCGGCTACTGCGAGCAGATCAGCACCGCCCTGGCGGTGATGTTGCGCACGCTGGGCATCCCGGCCCGCGAGGCCACCGGCTACGTGCCCGGCCCCTACAACCCGATCACCGATCTCTACGAGGTCCAGGCCGACGACGCCCACGCCTGGGTGCAGGTGTGGTTCCCCGGCTACGGCTGGCAGAGCTTCGACCCCACCGCCGACGTGCCGCTGGCCAACCCCACCCCGGCCGACGCCCTCGGCCACGACGTGGGCGACGCGCTCCGCCGGGTGCCCGCACCGGCGGTGCCGGCCGTGGCCGGGGCGGCGCTGGCGGTGGTGCTGGTCGCCTGGATCGAGCGCCGCCGGCGACGGGCCCCGCGCACCT
>JASHWO010000077.1 GCA_030044045.1 Acidimicrobiales bacterium | reverse complement strand
CCAGCCCGCGGGTGATGAGCACGGCCCGGGTGTTCTCGCCGAAGCCCAGGCCGTCGCAGATGCCGGCGGCGATGGCCAGCACGTTCTTCGTGGCCCCGGCGATCTCGCAACCCACCACGTCCGTCCCCGTGTACACCCGGAAGGTGCCGCAGTGAAGCTGCTCCTGGACGGCGCGGGCCATGCCCTCGTCGGGCAGGGCCACCAGGCTGGCCGCCGGCTGGCCCTCGGCCACCTCCCGGGCCAGGTTCGGCCCGCTGAGCGCGCCGGCCGGATGGCCGGGCAGGATCTCGGCGATGACCTCGGACATGCGCAGGCTCGTCCCGCCCTCGATGCCCTTGGCCAGGCTCACCACCGGCACCCCGGCCGGCACCGCCGGCGCCATCTGCTCCAGCACGGCCCGGAAGCCGTGCGAGGGCACGGCCACCAGGACCACCTCGGCACCGCCGACCGCCTCGGCCAGCGAGGCGGTGGTGGCCAGATCCCCGGGGAGGAGGATGCCCGGCAGGTACCGGCGGTTCTCCCGCTCGGCGGCGATGGCGCCGGCCAGCTCGGCCGAGCGGGCCCAGAGCACAGTGGGTCCCCGCTTGGCCAGGAGCGAGGCGATCGTGGTGCCCCACGACCCGGCCCCGACCACCGCTACCCTCCCACTGGCCACCCTCCGAGCCTACGGCCGCCGGCCCAGGAGTGGCGGTCCCACCCGGCGGCGTCGGCAGGTGGCCCGGCCGGCTCGGCGCCAATGGGCGCAGTGCCGGTGGGCCCGACGCAGCGGCGGTCCGGGCACCGGGATCTGGCGAGGCCCGCCCGTACACTGTCGCGGTGACGCCCGGTACGGCAGCGGCCCACCCGGTACCCGGCTCGCCGGCCCAGCGGCCGGGAGGGCCCCCGCTGCTCGGCCGGCGGGCGGTGCTGGTCCCGGTGAAGGCGTTCGCCGTGGCCAAGGAACGGCTGGGCACGGTCCTCCCTGACAGCGAGCGCCAGGCACTGGTGCGCCGCATGGCCGAGCGGGTGCTGACGGCGGCGGCACCGCTACCCACGGCCGTGGTCTGCGACGACGTGGCCGTGGCCGACTGGGCGCGCCGTCACGGGGCCCTGGTGGTGTGGGAGCCGGGGCGCGGCCTGAACGGCGCGGTGGAGGCCGGGGTGGCGCGGCTGGCCCAGATGGGCGTGGAGATGGTGGTGGTGGCTCACGGCGACCTGCCACGCGCCGTCGGCCTGGGCGCCCTGCCACCCTTCGAGGGGGTCACCCTGGTGCCCGACCGCCGCGGCGACGGCACGAACGTGGTGGCCCTGCCGGTCGGGTGCGGCTTCCGCTTCTCCTACGGGCCCGGGTCGTTCGCCCGGCACCGGTCCGAGTGCGCCCGCCTCGGGCTGCCGTTGTCCGTACTGCGGGCACCCGAGCTCACGCTCGACGTGGACTGGCCGGCCGACCTCCGCTGGGCCTGACCGCCGGCGGCGGCACCGGACCGGCCCCGCCCCTGGCGACCGCGTCAGCGACCACGCCGACCGAGATGCGACCGGGTCGACCGGCCCGTCGACGCGACCGTGGGGGCCGGAGGCCCCCACGGTCCTGTCTCTCTGCGGTCGGGACCGGTCGCACCGGTCCCTTTCCGGCCCTACCGCGTGGCGGCCTTCTTGGCCGGTGCCCGCTTCACTGCCCGCTTGGCCGGTGCCTTCTTGACGGCCTTCTTGGCCGGTGCCCGCTTCACTGCCCGCTTGGCCGGCGCCTTCTTGACGGCCTTCTTGGCCGGTGCCCGCTTCACTGCCTTCTTGGTGGCGGCCTTCTTGGTCGCCTTCCTCGCCGGGGCCTTCTTGGCCGGTGCCCGCTTCACCGCCTTCTTGGTGGCGGCCTTCTTCGCCGGCGCCCGCGTGACCGTCTTCTTCACGACACGCTTCGCCGTCTTCCGAGCGGCGGTGGCTCGCTTGACCACCTTCTTCGCCGGGGCCCGCTTGGCGGTTCTCTTCGCCGGGGCCCGCTTCGTTGCGGCTATCGCCACAGGTGCACCTCCCTAGGTGTGTCACTACCGGATCGAGGTGGAGCCTGCGGCACACCGATCGCCGGAGCGACGGCATCCGCACTGCTGCACCGCCTACTTGGTTGCCGGGACCACCACGCTCGGCGTCGTCGGGATCGACCGTCCCGACTCGGCCAGCCGCAGTGGCCCCTTCGACCAGATCCGCTCCGGAGCGTTGCCGTCCGTGCCGCGTGGGCGACCGTTCTGTGCAATGCCGACATCACATCGCACCTGTCGCCCGACACGACGCGGCCACGGACGCCACTGCTCTGTCGCGTTTCGAGTCGAACACCATCACAGTGCGTTTCAGCGCTCAGGTCAAGCACCTGGACGCGCGCCACACGCCGTCCGCGCTCGGTTCCACCCGCCGACTCGCCACGCGCCGCGCCGCGTCACGACGCGCACGCCGTCCCTCGCGTGCTGCGCGACGCGCTTCTCGCGTGGCGCGCGGCACGGCGCGGCTCGGCGCACGCCGTACCTCGCGTGCCCCTCGCCGTACCGAACGTCCGACGCGGCGCGGCATCCCATGCCACCACGCCAGGCGCGCCAGGTGGGTCGCGACGGCACCGGCGTCGTGCAGCGCGTGGGCGGTGCAGACGCCGCAGGCGATGCGGCCGCGGGGGCCCGGAGGGCGCGCCAGGCGGGGGCGGTGCACCACATCGCCGCGGGAACGGCGAGGACGCGCCGCATGCGTCCGGCCCACCGGATGGGCCCGGCCAGCGGCACGACGGCGGTGCCGTCCCGATGACCCACGCCGGACTCCACTCCGGCGCCGGCCCCGATCCTCGGCTGCTGGCCACGGTACGCCAGGCGTCCCTGCAGGCCGGTGCCGGGATCTACCTGGGAGCCGGCGGCAGCGGGTGGGCCTGGGCCGGGCCGGAGCGGTCGACCCTGGTCCTCGGCCCGTCCCGCTCCGGGAAAACGTCCTGCCTGGTCGTCCCGAACGTCCTGGCCGCCCCGGGCGCCGTGGTCTCCACCTCCACCAAGCCCGACGTGCTACGGGCCACGGCGGCGGCCCGCGGGCTCGTCGGGTGGCCCCTCCTCTACGACCCGAGCGGGAAGGTGGGGCCGCCGCCCGGCGTGACCCGGGTGGGCTGGTCGCCGGTGCCGGCGTCCCGCCGGTGGGGCGGCGCGCTGGTCATGGCGCGGGCCATGGCCGCTGTCGCTCGTCCCACCGACGGCAGCAGCGGCATGGCCCGCGAGGACCACTGGACGGAGCGCTCGGTGGCGCTGCTGGCCCCGCTGCTCCACGCGGCGTCCCTCGGCGACGAGCCGATGGCCACGGTCCTGCACTGGGTGGACCGCCACCAAGGAGCGCCGGCGCTCGCCGTGCTGTCGTCGCGCGCCGGCGACGCCGCACCGCCCACCGACCTCCTGGCCGGGATCCTGTCGACCGACGAGCGAGAGCAGTCCGGCATCTGGTCGACGGCGTCTGGCGTGCTCGCCGCCTACCGGTCGGATGAGGTGCTGGCATCGACCGAGCTGCCACCGTTCGACGCCGACGCCTTCTGCCGCGGCGCCAACACGCTCTATCTCTGCGCCGCCGGCCGGCAGCAGGAACAGGTGGCGCCGTTGCTGGTGGGCATGCTCAGCGACGTGCGCGATGCTGCCTACCGCCGGGCGGCCGGCGGTGCCGGCCTGCCGCCGGTGTTGCTGGCCCTGGACGAGGTGGCCAACATCGCGCCCATCCCCGACCTGCCCTCGATGGTGAGCGAGGGCGCGGGGCAGGGGCTGCTCACGCTGGCCTGCCTCCAGGATCTGTCCCAGGCCCGTCGCCGCTGGGGACCGGAGGCCAGTGCCTTCCCCTCGCTCTTCGGCACCACCGTGGTGCTGGGCGGGATCGCCGACCTGCCCACGCTGGAGGCGTTCTCGGCGCTGGCCGGCGAGGTCGAGGTGCGCACGCGCACGGTGGGCACGGCCGACGGGGCGGACGGCCGCCACCGGTCGTCGGTCAGCGTCGGCACGGTGTTCCGGCGGCGACTGCCAGTCGACGCCATCGGCCGGGGATGGCCCGGCACGGCCATGGCCCTCGACGCGCGGAACCGGGTCGGCTGGGTGAGGCTCACCCCGTCCCACACGGCGGCGCCCTGGCGCGATCTGGTGACCGCCGACCGACAGCGCGGCCTCCCCGACCCGCCATGGTCGACACCGGCCACGATCGCCGGGCCGGCGGTGCCGGCCGGCCGGTGGGTACCGTCGGGCCCGGTGGC
>JASHWO010000076.1 GCA_030044045.1 Acidimicrobiales bacterium | reverse complement strand
CGGGCCGGCCGGCCCGGCCCCGGCACCGTGGCGCCACAGAACTTTTGCCTGTAATTCGCGTGGAGTTCTCCAAGAGTTTCCAGGACGTTCACCTGGGCCCGTAACACTGTCGTCATGAACGCCGACGAGCGCCGGGTGCCTCCGACGACCACGGCGCCGAAGCCGGCGCCACCGGCGGTGGATCCGATCCTGGAGGCGATGGACCCTGATCGGAGCCGCCCGGCCGAGGTGATGGAGGCCCGCCGCCTTGGCCTGCAGTTCGGCGACAAGTCCATCCTCTCCGACGTCGACATGCGCTTCACCCGGGGCACCATCACCGCCCTCATCGGCCCCACCGGGTCGGGCAAGTCGACCTTCCTGCGCACGCTGAACCGGATGAACGACAAGGTCCAGGGCTTCCGTTACCAGGGCGACGTCCACCTGGACGGGAAGAGCATCTGGTCGGCCGACCAGGATCTCCTGGGCCTGCGCCGCCGGGTGGGCATGCTCTTCCAGCGGCCCAATCCGTTCCCCATGTCCATCCGCGACAACGTGGTGGCGGGAGTGAAGGCCCACCGCATCGCCAAGGGCAAGCAGCTCGACGTGGTGGCCGAGCAGCGGCTGACCGAGGTGGGCCTGTGGGACGCGGTCAAGGACCGCCTGGGGGACTCGCCCTTCCGCCTCTCCGGCGGCCAGCAGCAGCTCCTCTGCCTGGCCCGGGCCCTGGCCGTCGGCCCCGACGTGCTCCTGTTGGACGAGCCCACCTCGGCCCTCGACCCCATCTCCACCGAGTACGTGGAGGCGCTCCTGCGCCGGATGGCCCCGGCCCTCACCCTCATCGTGGTGACCCACAACCTGGGCCAGGCCCGCCGGGTCTCCCACCAGACGATGTTCTTCTACCAGGGCCGGCTGGTGGAGCACGGCCCCACCACCGACCTCTTCGACAAGCCCGTACAACCCGAGACCGAGCGGTACGTCACCGGCCGCATGGGCTGAGCGGGACGGGGGCCGCGCGCCGGCCTGCACCCCGCCCAGCAGCAACACATACACCAACCACAAGGAGGAACCCTGTGACTCGGACCATCCGAGCCAAACTGCTGGTCCCGGCGGCCGTGGCCGCCACGGCGCTGGCGCTGGCCGCCACGGCCACCCCGGCCTGGGCGAAGTCCAAGACGGTTTCGCTCACCGTGGAAAAGCCGGCCACGGCGACCGTGGCCGAAGCGGGGAGCTCGCTCCTCTACCCGCTGTGGAACCTGTGGGCACCCGGCTACAGCCAGACCTACCGGCAGGTGACGCTCCAGACGGCAGCCGGCGGATCGGGCAAGGGGATCAGCGACGCCACCGCCGGCATCGTGCAGATCGGCTCGTCCGACGCCTACCTGTCGACAGCCGACAAGCAGGCCGACAAGACACTGATCAACGTCCCCCTGGCCATCTCGGCCCAGGAGATCTTCTACAACGTGACCGGGGTGACCGCCCACCTGAAGCTGAACGGGAAGATCCTGGCCGGCATGTACACGGGCAAGATCACCTCCTGGAACACAGCAGCCATCGCCAAGCTGAACCCGGGGGTGACGCTGCCCGACATCCCGGTGGTCACCCTGCACCGGATCGACGGCAGCGGCGACACCTTCCTGTTCACCACCTACCTGTCGGACAGCACAAAGACATGGGCCACAAAGGTCGGGTACAACACCACGGTGACATGGCCGGCCGCCCCCGGCGCCCTGGGCGAGACAGGGAACTCGGGCATGGTGGCCGCCTGCAAGACCACCGTCGGCTGCATCGCCTACGCCGGCATCAGCTACCAGACCCAGGCCCTCGGCGACGGGCTGACCTACGCCCAGATGGAGAACGGTGACGGTCAGTACGTCATGCCGACCACCACAACCATCAACGCCGAGGCGGCGGGCTTCACCAAGAAGACCCCGGCCACAGGGGCCATCTCGATGATCGACGGCAAGGTGAAGGGCGGCTACCCGATCATCAACTACGAGTACGCCGTGGTGTCGAAGAAGCAGTCCAGCTCGACAGAGGCCAAGGCCGTGCGCTCCGTGCTGGAGTGGGCCATCAACCCGAAGGACGGGAACAGCCTCAGCTACCTGGGCCAGGTGAACTTCCGGCCGCTGCCCACCTCGGTGGCCCAGCAGTCCGAGACGCAGATCAAGTCCATCAAGTGACCACGGTGGAGGGGGCGGCGGGCGGACTGCCCGCCGCCCCCCGAACCGGCCGGCCCTCCCTCCTCCGGCGGGTGGCCGGTGCGGCCCGGGGCGCCGAGACAGGTGCCTGGAAGTGGTGCGCTCGGGTGGCGGTGGTGCTGCCCCTGGTCGCCCTGGTGTTCGCCGTGACCGTGCTGGCCGTGAAGGCCTACCCGGCCATCCGGGTCAACGGCTGGTCCTTCTTCACCGGCTCCTCGTTCAAGATCGGCAGCGCCTACGCCGTCACCGTCCACACCGACGGCGTGGCCCACCCGAAGGGCTCCTCCTACGGCATCTGGCCGCTCATCCTCGGCACCCTCCAGACCTCGGCCATCGCCGTGGTCCTCGCCCTGCCCATCTCCGTCGGCTGCGCCTTCGCCCTGACCGAGCGGCTGCCCCGCTGGATCTCCCGACCTCTCGGCTTCGCCATCGAGCTGCTGGCCGGCATCCCCAGCGTGATCATCGGGCTGTGGGGGGCCCTCACCTTCGGTCCCGTCGTGGCCCGTGACGTCTACCCGGCCATCGCTCACCACATGCCCGACGTGCCGGTGCTCCGCTTCTTCCGGGGCACAGTGGGCCACGGCGAGGGGTTGCTCACCGGGGGGCTGGTGCTCACCCTGATGATCGTCCCCATCATCACCGCCACCACCCGGGACCTCTTCGCCCAGGTGCCCCCCCTGCCGAAGGAGGGCGGCGAGGCCCTGGGCATGACCGACTGGGAGGTGGCCCACCGGGTCACCATCCCCTGGGTGCGCTCGGGGATCGTCGGGGCCGCCGCCCTCGGGCTGGGGCGGGCTCTGGGGGAGACCATCGCCATGGCCATGATCACCGGGTCCATCCTGCACGTGGCGCCGAACGTCTACTCGCCGATGACGACCGTCGCCGCCACCGTCCTGACCCAGCTCGGCTCGGCCCTGACCGACGGTACCGGGTTCGCCGTGCGGACCCTGGCCGAGATCGCCCTGGTGCTGGCCGTCATCTCGGTCCTGGTCAACCTGGCCGCCCGCGTGATCGTCCGTCGCACCGGACGGCTGGCCGGGCCCGTGGGACGGGGGGTCTAGGGATGCCCCGGTCCCGCCGGCGCACCGTGTTCTCCGTGCTCTTCCGGGCCGGCACCTACCTGGCCCTGGCCCTGGTGCTGGCCCCCGCCGCCTGGGTCCTGGCCGGCGTGGTGGGCCGGGCGGCGCCCACCTGGCGCTGGAACGTGCTGTGGACCGCGCTGGTCGACAACAACGGCGGGCTGCTGGGCCCGCTGGTGGGCACCCTCGTCCTGATGGCCGGGGTGCTGGTCATGGCCGGCACCGTGGGCGTGCTGGCCGGCATCCACCTGGCCGAGCTGGCCAAGCCCCGGCGGGGCGGGCGGGCCGGCGGCTCGCTACTGCGGCTCGCCTCCGACGTGCTCTCCGGCTTCCCCTCCATCGTACTGGGCTACGTCGGCTACGTGGCCCTGGTGATCGGCCTGCACTGGGGGGAATCGCTGCTGGCGGCGCTGGTCATCCTCTCCATCATGGTGGTGCCCTACATCGCCAAGGCCACCGAGACCGCCCTGCGCCAGGTGCCCACCGGCTACCGAGAGGGCGCCGAGGCCCTGGGCATGTCCACCGGCTACGGGCTGCGCAAAGTGGTGCTGAAGAGCGCGGCACCGGGCATCGTGACCGGCCTGCTCATCGCCCTGGCCATTGCCGGCGGCGAGACGGCGCCGCTCATCTACACCGCCGGGTTCTCCGGGTCCCTATGGACAGGCTCGTTCACCGGCGACCACAGGTTCAGCTACCTCACCTACATGGTGTACACCTTCTGGGACACACCTAGCCACCACGCCAACGTGCTGGCCTACGACGCCGCCCTGGTCCTGGTGGTCCTGGTACTGCTGCTCCTGGTCACCGCCCGGATCATCGTGGCCCGCACCCAGCGCCATGCGGAAGGGCGTGCGGCCTAGGGTGTCCTCGTGTACGAGTGGTCCGAGGAGCACCAGGCGATCCGGGACGCCGTCCGGCGGTTCGCCGTCGAGGAGATCGACCCGCGGCTGGACGAGCTGGAGCACGGGAACCTCCCCCCGTACGACATCCTGCGCAAGCTGTACGCCACCTTCGGGCTGGACCAGCTGGCCCGGGAGGGTTTCGAGCGGGCGCTGGCCCGCAGGCAGTCGGGCGAGGACGGCGGGGCAGGTCCCGAAGGAGGGTTGCAGGCGGCGGCGACCCTCGTCCCCATCGTCGAGCTCTCCCGGCGCTGCCCGGGCATCGTGACCGCCCTGGGGGTGACCACCGGGCTGGCGGCGGGGACGATCATGCAGCGAGGCACCCCGGAGCAGATGGCGCGCTGGGGCCGGGACCTGCTCACCCTGGACACCATCGGCTCCTGGGCCATCACCGAGCCCGACTCGGGGTCGGACGCCCTGGGCGGCATGCGGGCCACGGCCCGGCCGGACGGCGACGGCTACGTGCTGAACGGCACGAAGACCTTCACCACCAACGGCCCCTACGCCGACACGATCGTGTTCTACGCCAAGCTCGATGACGGCTCGGGCACCGACCTGCGCCGGCGGCCGGTCCTCACCTTCGTGCTGGACCGGGGGATGGAAGGGCTGGAACAGTCGAAGCCCCTCCGGAAAATGGGCCTGCACTCGTCTCCCACCGGCGAGCTGTTCCTCACCGACGTGCAGGTGGGGCCGGAGCGGCTCCTGGGTGACGCCACCGACCGGCCGGGGAGCGGCGGCCGGGAGAGCGCGCGGCGCACGTTCGTAGCCGAGCGGGCGGGCGTGGCCGCCATGGCCCTCGGGGTGATCGAGGAGTGCCTGCAGCGGTCGGTGGCCTACGCCAGGGATCGGCTGCTCTGGGGCAAGCCGATCGGCGACTTCCAGCTCGTCCAGCTCAAGCTGGCCCGCATGGAGGTGGCCCGGCTGAACGTGGAGAACCTGGTGTTCCGCCACATCGAGATGTCGGCGGCCGGTCGGAGCCTCACCCTGGCCGAGGCCTCGGCCATGAAGCTCTACGCGGCCCAGGCGGCCACCGAGGTGGCGATGGAGGCGGTACAGCTCTTCGGGGGCAACGGGTACATGGCCGAGTTCCGGGTGGAGCAGCTCGCCCGCGACGCCAAGGTGTTCCAGATCTACGCCGGCACTGACGAGATCCAGGTCACCCACATCGCCCGGGACCTGCTGGGTCGCTGACGCCGTGAGCCGCTGGCGCCCACCGCCGGCGTGCCGCGGCACCCCGGGCCGGC
>JASHWO010000075.1 GCA_030044045.1 Acidimicrobiales bacterium | reverse complement strand
GACGACCCCATGCGCTGCCCGCGCATGGACCACTTCGGCTTCGCCGTGGGCTCGCTGGAGGAGCTGGCCGGCGTGCAGGAACGGGCCGAGGCCTACCGCCGGCGCGACCCCCGGGTCGACCTGATCGACATCCACGCCGACGACCAGGGGATGGTGACCATCCACTCGCTCTACGTCCGCTACCTGCTCCCGATGATGTGCGAGGTGCAGTGGTGGGACTTCGCCCGCTCCTGAAGGTGCCGGCCCGGCGACTGGCCGGCCTCGGGACGGGGGTCGTGGTCGCCGCCACGCTCCTCGGCGCTCCGGCCGCCGGCGCCGCCTCGACCACCACCACGACCGGGGCCACCACCACGACCACCGTCCCGGCCATCACCACAGCCGGCTCCCGGTCGGCGGCGCCCAAGACGCTGCTGGCGGCGGCGATCGGGGCGGCCGGCAAGGAGGGATCGGTGCACTTCGTGGCCACCAGCACCATCGACACCCGGTCGCTCCGGGTCACCGCCGACGCCGGCACGACAGTGGGCATGCAGACCGTCGTGCTGCACGAGGGCAAGGTGACGGGGCAGGTGACCGGACGGTTCGTCGACAAGGTGGTGTACTTCCGCGGCGACACGGTCGGCCTGGAGGACTACCTGGGCATGCCCAGCACACTGGCCCCCAAGTACTCGGGCCAGTGGATCGCCTTCGGCTCGTCGACACAGGACTACACGGCCATCACCCAGTCCATGGAGCTGTCGGCGGCGATCTCCCAGATATCGGTGAAGGCGCCGATCACCGGGGGCGCCCACTCCACCCAGGCCGGGCAGGCCACGGTGACCGTGCAGGGCACCACCACGTCGCTCTCCTCCAAGGGCGAGAAGGGGACGGCCACCCTGTACGTGGCGGCGAAGGGCAGCCCGCTGCCGGTCGTCTACCGCGGGACGGGCAAGCAGAAGAAGCAGAAGGAGACCGGTACGGTCACCTTCAGCAAGTGGGGGGAGACCATCAGCCCGGTGGCCCCCTCCAAGTCGGTGGCCGCCTCGTCCATCACGACGTAGGGGGCCGGCCGGAGCTCGGGGCCGGACGGGGTGCCGCCGGCCGGCGGTCGCGGCCGGCCCGTCAGTCGCGGCCCGTCAGTCGCGGACGGCCACCGTCACCTCGATCTCCACCGCCCCCCCGCGGGGCAGGGCGGCCACGCCGACGGCCGAGCGGGTGTGCCGCCCGGCCGCCCCGAAGACGTCGGAGAGGACCCGGCTGGCCCCGTCCACCACGGCCGGCTGCTGGTGGAAGTCGGGGGCCGAGGCCACGAACCCGGTCACGGTGAGCACCCGCACCACCCGGTCGAGGGTACCGAGCGCCTGCTCCAGCACGGCCAGGGCGTTCAGCGCGCACACCGCCGCCGCCTCGGTCCCCTCCTCGACCGACACGCCGTCGCCCAGGCGTCCCAGGCAGGTCAGCTCGCCGGCAATGCGCGGGAGCTGCCCCGAGGTGCGGGCCACCCCGCCGTGCACCACCACCGAGTCGAGCGGGTCGTGGGGCGGGTGGGGGCCGTGCAGGGTGAGGCCGAGCTCGGCCAGGCGGGCCCGCACGCGGCTGCCGTCACCGGCATCGGTGGCCGGAGCGGCGGCCGCCGGGGCCGGGCCGGCCGCCGGAGTCCCGGCGCTCAACTGTTCGTCCGGAGGTACTGGTAGACGCTGGAGAAGCTGGTGTCGACCTTCTCCGGCAGGTGGTGGATGGGGCCGAGCTGCCGGGCGCCCCAGATGATCTGGGCGCTCCGCTCCACCAGGGCGGTGATGTGCATGGCCTTCTTGACTGTGGGGGCCACCGCCACCATCCCGTGGTTGGCGATCAGGGCGGCGCCCCGCCCCTCCAGGGCCTTGACCGCCTGCTCCCCCAGCTCGTCGGTGCCGCTCATGGCGTACTCGGTGCAGCGGACGTCGCCCCCCACGTACACCGAGAACTCGTCGATGCAGGCCGGGACCGGCTGCTGGGCCACGGCGAACATCGAGGCGTGCACGGCGTGGGAGTGGATGACGGCGGCGATGTCGTCGTAGGCGGCCAGGCAGGCCAGGTGGAGCAGCTTCTCGGACGAGGGCGGCCGGTGGCCCGACACCACCTCGCCGGAGGGCGAGATGACGACCAGGTCGTCGAGGGTCATCTCCCGGTAGTCGAGGGAGGAGGGGGTGATGCAGATGGTGCCGTCCTCCTGGCGGGCGGAGATGTTGCCGGCGGTGCCCTCCACCAGGCCCTTCTCGAGCAGCTCCTTTGCCGCCGCCAGCACCTGCTGGGGCGCGTCCTCTACGAACCGGGCCATGGGCCGGACCTCCTGGGTGCGCTATCGGGTGGCCCGATGCTACTTCGGCCGGCGGCGCCCGGCTGACACAGACGTCAGCCATCTGGGGCCCTCGGTTATGCTCCCCGCCCATGGGACTGCTGGACGGACGGGTGGCGATCGTGACGGGGGCCGGGCGGGGCATCGGGCGGGACATCGCCCGCTGCCTGGCCGGCGAGGGGGCCAGCGTGGTCGTCAACGACGTCGGGGTGTCGCTGGCCGGGGAGGGCGGGCAGGCCGCCGAGGACCCGGCGGCGGCGGTGTGCGCCGAGATCGAGGCGGCCGGGGGCCGGGCGGTGCCGAACCACGACTCGGTCAGCGACTTCGAGGCGGCCGGGCGTATCGTGGCCACGGCGCTGGAGGCCTTCGGGCAGCTCGACATCCTGGTCAACAACGCCGGCATCGTCCGCGACCGCACCCTGGTCAAGATGGAGGAGGGCGACTACGACGCCGTCGTGGCCGTCCACCAGAAGGGCACCTTCAACACCACCCGCCACGCCGCGCCGATCATGAAGGACGCCGGGTACGGCCGCATCGTGAACATCACCTCGTCGGCCGGGCTCCGGGGCAACTTCGGCCAGACCAACTACGGGGCGGCCAAGGCGGCCATGATGGGGATGACCTTCGTGTGGGCGCTGGAGCTGGGCCGCTACGGGATCACCGTCAACGCCGTGTCGCCGTCCGGCTTCACCCGCATGACCGAGGGCCTCTACCGGGGCGCCGAGCCCCCGCCCGACCAGGACCCGGCGCTGAACGCGCCGCTGGTCGCCTTCCTGGCCTCCGAGGGCGCCTCCTACGTCAACGGCCAGGTACTGGGCCGGACCGGCTACGCCTACACCCTCTTCCAGACGCCGCGGCAGATCGCCGCCATGTGGCGCGAGGGAGGCTGGACGCCGCAGCAGGTGGCCGACCACTTCCACGACGTGCTCGGCCAGCACCTTCAGCCGGTGGGCATGCCGGCCCACCCGCTGCTCGGCAAGAAGGAGTAGCGCGCCGGTCCCGCCGGCGCCGGATCGTCCCGGTGATCCCCAGGGCGGCCATCTCCAGCACCAACAGACCGACGGCGAACAGTCCCCAGGGGATCTGCCAATCGGTGACCGTCAGCTCCGTGGAGAGGCCGGGGCTCCCGACCACGCCCACCACCCGCTGTTCCCCGATCGAGAGCGCCGGCAGGGTGACCGGCACCGAGACGGTATGGGTCTGCCCGGGCCCGACGGCGCCCAGGCGGGTGGCCGTGCCAGTGCCCGTCGCCGGCAGCGGGTGGCCGTCCACCGTGACGGTCAGCGGCGGGCTGGCGTCGGCGATGCGGTTCGGGTTGTGCACGGTCACCACCAGCAGGCGCCGGGGCGCCGCGCCGAACTACGACGTCCACGGCCCGGCGCCCTCCAGCGCCGCCCGGCGCACCTGCAGCGGCTTCGGGTCGGCGACCGTCGTGGGACCGGGGCCGCCCCGACCACGGTGAACGGGGACGGTGGGGGGGGTGGTGGCCAACGCGACGTCGAACGCCATCACCACGCAGGGGCAGGGCGTCGGCGGGAGGGTGACGGCCAGCGAGAGCGCGAAGGTGCCCGCCGGGTCCGTGGGCACCGGCTGGGCGCCGGCCCTCACCGGCCGCCGCGCCGCGCCGGTGAGGGCGGTCGTGGCGGGACGGGCCCCACGTCCCACCAGGGCACGGCCCACTGCGGCCCGCGGTCCCCACAGCAGGGACCGCCGACCCGACCCGAGTCGGGTCGGCGGTCCCATACCGCCCATCCCCCGCCTGGACCCCCGGCCAGGTGCACGGCTCGTCACGCCGCACGGGTCAGCAGCACGTGCCACCGGCTACGCCGCCATGCGCGGCGTGGCTCCGGCGGTGCCGGTGACGCGCCCGCCGCCGCCCGACGGGGCCACCTGGACCGAGAGCCATCGATCTCCTCCTGACGGACGTGCTGGCTCGGTCGGCGACCGGACGCGGTGCCGCCCGTCGTTCCGGTACGGTCCGCCGCACGTCGTTCGGCATGCCCCCGAGCTCGCGCCAGCGCGTGACCCCCGGTGGCGAAGGACTACTGACGCTCCCCTTCCCGCCGCGCCGGCCTCCCGGCACGGGTCCCATCGACCGGCCCGCCCGGCGGGGTGATCTCGCCAAGCCGACCGGCCTCCTGCATCCCCAAATTGACTGTAAACCCGAGACCCGCAAAGGTCAACCCCTTACTCCCCTGGTGCAATCACCCCGGTGGGAACGGCCAATTCCAGCTGCTCCTACACTGCGGGCGTGGGGAGGGGCGAGCGAACGCTGCTGCGGGCCGGCGTGGTGCTCT
>JASHWO010000074.1 GCA_030044045.1 Acidimicrobiales bacterium | reverse complement strand
AAACAGGAATAGCTCATTCCCGGCCAGTCAGTCCTGGCGGCCGGTGAGGGCAGGGCGGCTGGCGCCGCTCAGCCGCCGACGTAGGCCGCCAGGTGCTGGCCGGTCAGGGTGGTGCGGTCGGCCACCAGGTCGGCCGGGGTGCCCTCGAAGACGATCCGGCCCCCGTCGTGGCCGGCCCCGGGGCCGAGGTCGACGATCCAGTCGGCGTGGGCCATGACCGCCTGGTGGTGGGCGACGACCACGACCGAGGTGCCGGCGTCGACCAGCCGGTCGAGCAGGCCGAGCAACTGCTCGACGTCGGCCAGGTGCAGGCCGGTGGTCGGCTCGTCGAGGACGTAGATCCCGCCCTGCTGGGCCATCTGGGTGGCCACCTTCAGCCGCTGCAGCTCGCCGCCGGACAGCGTGGGCAGCGGCTGGCCGAGGACCAGGTAGCCGAGCCCCACGTCGACGAGCCGCTGGAGCACGGCGTGGGCGGCCGGCGTGCGCGCCTCGCCGCGGCCGAAGAACGCCTCGGCCTCGGCCACCGACATGGCCAGCACCTCGCTGATGTCGCGCCCGCCCAGCCGGTGGTCGAGCACCGACGCCTCGAACCGCTTCCCCTCGCAGTCCTCGCAGGTGGTGGCCACGCCGGCCATCATCCCCAGGTCGGTGTAGACCACCCCGGCGCCGTTGCAGGTGGGGCAGGCGCCCTCGGAGTTGGCGCTGAACAGCGCCGGCTTCACGCCGTTGGCCTTGGCGAAGGCGTTCCGGATCGGGTCGAGCAGCCCGGTGTAGGTCGCCGGGTTGCTCCGCCGGGAGGCGCGGATGGCGCCCTGGTCGATCGCCACCACGCCCTCGGCCGCCGCCGGGCCGTCGACCAGCGAGCCGCGCACCAGCGAGCTCTTGCCCGAACCGGCCACGCCGGTGACCACGACGAGCACCCCGAGCGGGATGTCCACGTCGACGTGGCGGAGGTTGTGGGTGGTGGCGCCGCGGATCTCCAGCGCGCCGGTCGGCGTCCGGACCACCTCCTTCAGGGCGGTCCGGTCGCCGAGATGGCGGCCGGTGGCGGTGCCGCTGGCCCGCAACCCCTCGACGGTGCCCTCGAAGCAGACGGTGCCGCCCGCCGCGCCGGCACCCGGGCCGAGGTCCACCACGTGGTCGGCGGCGGCGATGGTCTCCGGCTTGTGCTCCACCACCAGCACGGTGTTGCCCTTGTCCCGCAGCCGATGTAGCAGGTCGTTCATCCGCTGGATGTCGTGGGGGTGCAGGCCGGTGGTGGGCTCGTCGAAGACGTAGGTGACGTCGGTGAGGGAGGAGCCGAGCTGGCCGATCATCTTCACTCGCTGCGCCTCGCCCCCCGACAGGGTGCCCGAGGGCCGGTCGAGCGAGAGGTAGCCCAGCCCGATCTCCACGAACGAGTCGAGGGTCCGCTGCAGCGCCGCCAGCAACGGCGCCACCGAGGGCTCGTCGAGGTCGCGGACCCATCCGGCCAGGTCGCTGATCTGCATGGCGCAGGCGTCGGCGATGCCGACCCTCCCGATCCGCGACGACCGGGCGGCCTCGGCGAGCCGAGTGCCGCCGCAGTCGGGGCACGGGGCGAAGGTGATCGCCCGGTCGACGAAGGCGCGGATGTGCGGCTGCAGCGCTCCCCGGTCCCTGGAGAGGATCGACCGCTGGATCTTGGGGATCAACCCCTCGTAGGTGACGTTGACACCGTTGACCTTCACCTTGATCGGCTCGTGGTGGAGGAAGTCGTGCCGCTCCTTCTTGGTGTACTTGCGGATCGGCTTGTCCGGATCGAGGATCCCCGACTCGATGTAGGGCCGGACGGCGAAGAAGTTGTCCACGGTGTAGCCGGGGACGACGATGGCCCCCTCGGCGAGCGACTTGGTGTCGTCGAAGAGCTGGGTGAGGTCGAAGTCGGAGACCGCACCCCGCCCCTCGCAGCGCCGGCACATGCCGCCCAGGCGGGTGAAGGTCTTCCGCACCGTCTTGGCCGCGCCGCGCTCGACGGTGATGGCCCCGCTGGCCCGGACCGAGGGGACGTTGAAGGAGAAGGCGTTCGGCGGGCCGACGTACGGCCGCCCCCGCCGGCTGAAGAGGATGCGCAGCATGGCGTGGGCGTCGGTGGTGGTGCCGACGGTGGAGCGGGGGTCGGCGCCGATCCGCTGCTGGTCCACCACGACGGCCGCCGTCAGCCCTTCCAGCACGTCGACCTCGGGGCGGGCCAGCGCCGGCAGGAAGCCCTGCACGAAGGCGCTGTACGTCTCGTTGACCAGGCGCTGCGACTCGGCGGCGATGGTGCCGAACACCAGGGAGCTCTTGCCCGAGCCCGACACGCCGGTGAACACCGTCAGCCGGCGCTTGGGGATCTCGACGCTGACGTCGTTCAGGTTGTGCACGCGTGCCCCGTGCACGCGGATCGCGTCGTGGCGGGCGGCGCTCACCGGTCCTGGAGCAGCCCGAGGACGTTGCCGTCGGGGTCGGTGACCGTGGCTACCAGGCGGCCGCCGCCGACGTCGCGGACCGGGTCCTTCAGGGTGGCGCCGGCCGCGGTGACCTCGGCCAGCTTCGCCTCGATGTCCGGCACGTGCCAGTAGGCCACCGGCGAGCTCATGGCCTGCGGCCCGCCCGCCGGCACCAGGCCGATGTGCTGGCCGGCGGCGTCGAACCCCACGTAGTAGGGGGCGTCGGCCTGGGGCGCGATGCCCAGCAGGGCCTCGTACACCGGCTTGGCCCTGGCCAGGTCGGTGACGGGGTGCAGTACGGTCTTGATGCCCTGGGTGGGAGAGGCGGTCATGGGTGCTCCTCGCATCGTGGGTCGGGTGGACCCGGTGTCACTGGTCAAGCGTATGACGACGGCAAAGGTGGGGATGTGACGGCGAGCGACGGCGACCTGCTGGCCCAGCGCTTCGAGGCCCACCGGGCGCACCTACGGGCGGTGGCCCTGCGGATGCTGGGGTCGAGCCACGAGGCGGACGACGCCGTGCAGGAGGCCTGGCTGCGGCTGGCCCGGGTCGATGCCGGGGCCGTGGAGAACCTGGCCGGTTGGCTGACCACCGTGGTGGCCCGGATCTGCCTGGACATGTTGCGGGCCCGGACGGCCAAGCGGGAGGTCCCGCCGGACGCCGCTCCCGAGCCGCTGGCCGCCGCCTCCCCGGAGGAGGAGGCGTTGCTCGCCGACTCGGTGGGCCTGGCCCTCCTGGTGGTGCTGGACACCCTGGCGCCGGCCGAGCGGCTGGCCTTCGTGCTCCACGACCTGTTCGGGGTGCCCTTCGAGGAGATCGCCCCGATCGTGGGGCGGACGCCGGCCGCCGCCCGGCAGCTGGCCAGCCGGGCCCGCCG
>JASHWO010000073.1 GCA_030044045.1 Acidimicrobiales bacterium | reverse complement strand
GAGGCCGCCGCGGCCGACCTGGCCGACGCCGAGAAGGCGCTGGCCGAGGGCCGCCGGGCGGCGGCGCCGGGGTTGGCCGAGGCGGTGGGCGCCCGGCTGCGGGACCTGGCCATGCCCGGGGCCCGGCTGGAGATCGCCGTGGAGGGACCGGCCGGCGACGGGGTGCAGTTCCTCTTCGGGGCCAACCCCGGCGAGGCGGTGCTGCCACTGGCCCGGGTGGCCTCCGGGGGCGAGCTGGCCCGGGCCATGCTGGCCCTGCGGCTGGTGGCCGCCGGGGGGCCGCCCACCATGGTCTTCGACGAGGTGGACGCCGGGGTGGGCGGTGCTGCCGCCCTGGCCTTGGCCCGGGCCCTGCGGGAGGTCTCGGCCGAGCGTCAGGTGCTGGTGGTGACCCACCTGGCCCAGGTGGCGGCGTACGCCGACCGCCAGGTGGCGGTGGCCAAGTCGTCGCGGCGGGGCCGGACGGTGACGGCGGCCACCGAGCTGGACGGGGCCGAGCGGGTGGTGGAGCTGTCGCGCATGCTCTCCGGCCACCCCGACAGCGCCACCGCCCGGGCCCACGCCGAGGAGCTGCTGGCGTCCACCACCGGCGCCCAGCCGGCCGAGTAGCGTGACGGGGTGCGCCAGGGAGCGACGAGCCGGTTCGTTTTCGTCACCGGTGGCGTCTCCAGCTCCCTGGGCAAGGGGCTGACCGCCTCCTCCCTGGGCCGGCTGTTGAAGAGCCGGGGCTTGCGGGTCACCATGTGCAAGCTCGACCCCTACATCAACGTCGACCCGGGCACCATGAACCCGGGTGAGCACGGCGAGGTGTTCGTCACCGAGGACGGCGGGGAGACCGACCTCGACCTCGGCCACTACGAGCGGTTCATCGACGAGGCGCTGAACCGGAACTCCAACACCACCACCGGGTCCATCTACTCGCAGGTGATCGCCAAGGAACGGCGGGGCGACTACCTGGGCAAGACGGTGCAGGTCATCCCCCACGTGACCGACGAGATCAAGGAGCGCATCCACCGGCTGGCCACCGAGGACGTCGACGTGGTGATCGTCGAGATCGGCGGCACGGTGGGGGACATCGAGATCGTCCCCTACATCGAGGCAGTGCGGCAGTTCCGGCGGGACGTGGGCCGGGACAACGTCTGCTACGTGCACCTCACCCTGGTGCCGTACCTGGCACCCTCGGGGGAGCACAAGACCAAGCCCACCCAGCACTCGGTGACCGAGCTACGGGGCCGGGGCATCCAGCCCGACGTGATCGTCTGCCGCAGCGACAACGACATCTCCGAGGGGCTGAAGCGCAAGATCTCGCTGCTCTGCGACGTCCCCATGGAGGCGGTGATCTCGGCGGTCGACGCCCGCAGCATCTACGAGATCCCCCTCGTGCTCCACCAGGAGGGGCTCGACGCCGTGGTCTGCCGCACCCTGGGCATCGACGCCGGCGAGCACCCGATCGACCTCGCCGAGTGGGGGCAGCTGGTGGAGCGGGTGGGTGCCGTCGACCGCACCGTGCGCATCGGCATCGTGGGCAAGTACGTCAACCTGCCCGACGCCTACCTCTCGGTGGTGGAGTCGCTGCGCCACGCCGGCTTCCACCACGGGGCCGAGGTGGTGCTCGACTGGATCGACGCCGAGGCGGTGCCCGGGCTGCTTGGCACCGACCGGCTCCACGACCTGGACGGCATCGTGATCCCCGGCGGCTTCGGCGAGCGGGGGGTGGAGGGGATGGTGGTGGCCGCTGGCTACGCCCGGCAGCAGCAGATCCCCTGCCTCGGGCTCTGCCTGGGCCTCCAGGTCATGGTGATCGATGCCGCCCGCCACCTGGCCGGCCTGGAGCGGGCCAACTCCCGGGAGTTCGACTCGCTGACGCCCCACCCGGTCATCGACCTCATGCCCGACCAGGCCGACGTGACCGACAAGGGCGGGACCATGCGCCTCGGCGCCTACCAGGCCCGGCTGGAGCCGGGCTCGCTGGTGGCCAAGGCCTACGGCACCGAGTCGGTCACCGAGCGCCACCGCCACCGCTACGAGGTCAACCCCCGCTACCGGCGGACGCTGGAGGAGGCCGGCCTGCGATGCTCGGGCACCTCCCCGGACGGGCGGCTGGTGGAGCTCGTGGAGCTGGAGGGCCACCCGCTGTGGGTCGGCACCCAGGCCCACCCCGAGTTCAAGAGCCGGCCGAACCGCCCCCACCCGCTCTTCCGGGAGCTGGTGGGGGCGGCGCTGGACCGGGCCGACGGGCGCGAGCCCCGGCTGATCGACCTGGACGTCGTCCGCTGAACGTCGAGGGGTTCGAGCGGGTCGGAGAAGGCGGCTGAGGGTCGCCGGGGCGAGGTGCCGGCCGTACCGCTGTCGAGCGGCGCCGAGGAGTACCTCTCGTGGCTGGCCGTCGAGCGGGGCCGGGCCCGGAACACGGTGGTGTCCTACCGCCGGGACCTGGCCGCCTACGAGGCGCGCCTGGCGGCCCGGGGGCGCACCCCGGTCGACGCCGGCCCGGCCGACGTGGCCGACCACGTGGCGGCGCTGCGCGAGCGGGGGAGCAGCGCGGCGTCGGTGGCCCGGGCGCTCTCGGTGGTGCGGGGCCTCCACCAGTTCCTGGTGGAGGAGGGAATGGCCCCGGCCGACCCCACGGCCGACGTGGAGGGGGTGCGCCTGCCGGGCCGGCTGCCGAAGGCCCTCTCCGAGGCCGAGGTGTTGCGGCTGCTGGAGGCCGCCGGCGGCACCGGGCCCGGTGACCGGCGGGACCGGGCCCTGCTGGAGGTGCTCTACGCCACCGGGGGACGGATCTCCGAGGTGGTCGGGCTGGACCTGGCCGACCTCACTGTGCTGCCCAGCCCGCCTGGGGCCCCAACCCCAGGCGAGGGGCTGGTGCGCCTGTACGGCAAGGGCGCCAAGGAGCGCTTGGTGCCCCTGGGCCGCCACGCCGCGGCCGCCCTCGACGCCTGGCTCTCGCCGGAGGGGCGGGGCCGGTTCGCCCCGGTCCGCTGGCGGCGGCGGGGCGACGCCGAGGCCGTATTCCTCAACGCCCGTGGCGGCCGGCTGGGCCGGCAGGGGGCCTTCGCCGCGGTGCGGGCCCGGGCCGACCGGGCCGGCCTGGGCGACCGGGTGAGCCCCCACGTGCTGCGCCACTCCTGCGCCACCCACATGCTGGCCCGGGGGGCCGACGTGCGAGTGGTGCAGGAGCTGCTGGGCCACGCCTCGGTGACCACCACCCAGCTCTACACCAAGGTGACCGGCGAGCACCTGCGGGCGGCCTACGAGGCGTCGCACCCGCGTGCGGGCATCCGCCAGGGCGGGAACCTCTAGGCTCTCCCCATGGCGAACGACGCACCGGCCGCCGAGCCCGAGATCGACTACCGCCAGCTCCTGGAGGTCGAGCAGGCCGATCTGCGCCGCCAGTTGGCGGAGCTCGGGTTCGGCGACGCCGGCAGCCTGAAGTACGACCCGAACTTCGCCGACTCCAGCCAAGTCACCGCCGAGCGCGGCGAGGCCGAGACCCTGGCCGGCCAGCTCACCGACGCCCTGGACGAGGTGGAGGCGGCCATCGGCCGGCTGGCCGCCGGCACCTACGGCCGGTGCGAGCGCTGTGGCCGGCCCATCGCCCCTGCCCGGCTGGAGGCCATGCCGGCGGCCCGGCGCTGCATCGCCTGCGCCCCCCTGCCCTAGGGTCCAGCGGATGGGCAGCGTGGATGAAGGAGCCGTCCAGCCGGGCCGGCAGCGCAAGGCGGAGGAGGAAGGCCATGCTGGAAGCATGGTCGATCGACGACAACGCCGCGATGCGCCGACCGGGGGGCGGCGAGCCCGCGCTGC